>JAWLFR010000176.1:0-3856 GCA_041685495.1 Bacteroidales bacterium | reverse complement strand
GCATAAAGCCGTTACCTCGCTCAAACCGAAAGCTGACCTTATTGTTAATAAGGCCTACCAGGTTGTTACAGCCGAGGAGCATAGTAAGATAAAAGTATAAGACTGTGTTTTCACACTCCCGGTAATTTCTGTGTCCGTATAAATCTTTATCAGGGCTTTGTGCTGTTCTGATTCCAGGTTCTCTAATACGTATATGAACCCAATAGGTGTCACTGCTGTCCCTGTCGGCGCAGGGATTATACCTGTATGCCTTACTGGAAGTGAAGTGCTTATACTTATAACAAAAATCTACAAGTCAGTAGCGATTATCCAACTGTACATTACGGGATAAGCTATCATGATATAAGCCAAAAAAAGTATCGTTTTTATTTGCATTATGAACATATGTGCATTATATTTGTGTAAAAATAGTTTATAATGCCAAGACCGAAAAATAACCGTATAGTGTATGAACCCCCGCTTTACACGGAGTTCAAACCTATTGGTTCCAGGGCACAGGGACTGGATGTAATAGATCTCTCACTTGATGAGTTCGAGGCCCTGCGCCTGGCTGATCAGAATGCTATGTCTCACGCAGAAGCGGCAGAAGAAATGGAAATTTCACGATCAACCTTCACCAGGCTGATTGAGCAGGCCAGGAAAAAGCTGGTTGATTTTATCACCCAGGGAAAACTCCTGAGTATAAATGGTGGAAATGTTCATTTCAGGAATAATATTATAAAATGCCAGGACTGCGGACATATGTTCAAAACAAATTTTAACCAGGCAATTACCCGGTGTCCTGTTTGTCATTCAGATAACCTGCTTAACCTGGCGGGTGGATTCGGACATGGTAATTGCTGCAGGCACAGAAACAGAAAAAGTAACATTTAAAAAAGGAGGTAATTATGCCAGGAGGAGACAGAACAGGACCAACAGGAGCAGGTCCGATGACCGGACGGCGCCTCGGATTTTGCGTCGGTAATGATGAACCCGGAGTATTTTATGGCCGGGCTTATGGATCAGGACGGGGACCGGGATCGGGTTTTCGTCGGGGCCCGGGTGGCAGGTTTGGCCGGGGATATGCCTGGGGGAGCATTCCTGCACCCGATTATAGTGCTGATACTAAAAATGAAAAGCGGTTTCTTGAAAAGGAAATAGACGGGCTGAAAGAGCAGCTGGCTTTCCTTGAAAACAAATTATCAAAAATTAAAGATTAATGAGACAGGACAGAGGACCCGGACAGGGCGGAAAAGGAAGAAACAAAGGAGGCAGTTTTGGTCCGGGTGGATTTTGCGTTTGTTCAAAATGCGGAAAAAAACTGCCTCATCAACAAGGTGTTAAATGTACAAGTATCAAATGCCCTGATTGCGGACACCCGATGATCAGGGAGGAATTATTAAATAAATAATCAATAAAAACTGAAAATGAAATTTGCTGTTCCGACTGTAGGAAATGAGCTGACTGCTCATTTTGGTCATTGTGAAAAGTTCGCTCTTATTGATACGGAGAACAATACCGTAATAAAGGAGGAGTATGTCAATCCCCCGGTACATCAGCCGGGTGTATACCCGCGGTTCCTTGCAGAGCTGGGGGTTGATGTAATAATTGCAGGGGGTATGGGTCAGAAAGCCCGTGACCTGTTTGCTGCCAATAATATAAAAGTCTGCGTTGGCGTAAACGGGGGAAACCCGAAAAGGCTGGTGGAAAATTTCCTGAAAGACACTCTTGTAAGCGGTACTAACCTTTGTGACCATTAAATATCGCTTCGGGGGATAATCATTATTGACTGTCCTGAGCGGTAATAACTTTTGTGACCATTAAACAGCGAAATGATATAGTGAAGATAGCAATAGCCAGCGGCAAAGGGGGTACCGGTAAAACAACACTGGCGACCAACCTTGCTGTTTACCTTTCTGCATACAGGGATATTATACTTGCGGACCTTGATGTTGAAGAGCCTAATTCCGGTTTATTCATCAGGGCCGAAATAGTATATGAAGAAGTAAAGTATAAAATGATCCCTGGCTGGGTGGAGCGGGACTGCACATTCTGCGGACTGTGCCAGGAGGTATGTAACTTTAATGCTGTGCTGAACCTGGGTAAGCATATACTTATCTATCCTGAATTATGCCATAGCTGCTATGCATGTTCCGAAATGTGCCCGGAGTCTGCTCTACCAATGAAGAAACAACGAATGGGTATGCTTAGCCATTACAGGAGCCCTGATTTTGATTTTGTCAGCAGCAGGCTTGATATAGGCCAGGAACAGGCTGTACCATTGATTGCACAGACACTGGAATACACAGACCAACTGGCGGGGGATGATAGCATTATGATACTTGATTCCCCGCCGGGTACATCATGTCCGGTTATAGAAGCCACAAAGGATGCTGACAGGATTATACTTATAACAGAGCCTACGCCCTTTGGCCTTCACGACCTTAAGCTGGCTGTTGAAACCATGGAAATCATCGGGAAGGAATATGCAGTGGTGATTAACCGCTTCGGCACAGGTAATAATGCTGTCGAAGAATACTGTGAAAATAAAAATATCAGGATAATTGCCAGGATCAGAGATGACAGGCAGGTAGCAGAGCATTATTCCAGGGGCGAACTTGTGTATGAGGATCTGCCCGACTTCAGGGATTCTCTGGACAGGATAAAAGATTATATACTGGGGAGTTAAAAGAAAAGCCATGAATGAGATCGTCGTAATATCAGGTAAAGGAGGAACAGGGAAAACTTCCCTGGCTGCATCCCTGGCATTTCTTTCATCTGAAGAAGCTATCATTGCTGATTGTGATGTAGATGCTGCTGATATGCACCTGTTGCTGTCCCCCGACTTCCAGCACAGGGAAGACTTCTACAGCGGTCAGCTGGCGTCTGTTGATAATGATATATGCACTTCATGTGGATTATGCATGGAAAAATGCCGCTTTGGTGCTATCGGGACTGAAGGAGAGAGATATTTTGTTAAGGATCTGGACTGTGAAGGCTGCGGTTATTGTGCCCGTATCTGTCCGGCTGAAGCAATTAGCATGACGGATCGTCTGGCCGGGGAATTTTATATTTCTGCTACAAGGATGAACGGAACACTTGTTCATGCAAAGCTGGGAGCCGGTGCAGATAATTCAGGCAAGCTGGTGGCCAAAGTGAAAAAGGAAGCCAGGGAACTGGCCGGAAAAAGGAATAAGGAGTATGTCATTGCAGACGGGTCGCCCGGCATAGGATGCCCTGTTATCTCATCCCTCTCAGGGGCTGATTTTGTGGTTATAGTCACTGAACCGTCGGTGTCGGGTATCCATGATATGAAAAGGGTTTATGAGCTGGTCAGGAAGTTTGACATTAAGGCATCATGCATAATAAACAAATATGATATTAACCCTGAGATTACCGGTCGCATAATGGAGTTCATTGAATCAGAGTCAATCATACATTTATGCAATATACCCTACAGCAGCAGCTTTACCGATGCCATAACAAAAGGTATTACCGTTATGGAGAACGGATACCCGGATATTGAAAAGCTTATAAAAGATTCATGGGAGAAGATCAAACAAAATATTAACGAATAAAAATAAGATTATGAAAATTGCATTCACGGCTAAAGGAGAGGGGTGGGACTCAAATATTGATCCTCGCTTTGGGCGAACTGAATACCTGCTTGTTTATGACACTTCAAATGAGAAACTCACAGCCTGGGATAACAGGGATATTGAGAATGAAGCTCATGGTGCCGGGCCCAAAACAGCGAAGATAATTTATGATACCGGGGCTGAGGTACTGATAACAGGTAACGGTCCGGGTGAAAATGCTGCCATAGCCCTAGAAAAGGCAGGGATAAAGATATTTACAGGGGCAGAAAAGATGAAAG
>JAWLFR010000050.1:0-15950 GCA_041685495.1 Bacteroidales bacterium | reverse complement strand
AAAAGGGAATGTAGCTGAGGAGGTCTTGCTGGAAGACCTTTTTACACATAAGGAGGCCTATGAATTTGTCAGGAAGAAAAAAACTGAACTAAGGGATGAACTGATAGCAGATATTGACCGCAATGTATCTTCCTTTATGAATACCGTAAGCCTGGGTGATTTTCTGGAACCCAATGTAAGCTATAATGAAGTAAAGTCAACTGCCGAAAGAGAAAAACTGCTGGAAGAGATAAGCCTGACGAGGGGACTGATACAAAAGGGGGAACTGATAATATCAAGGGGAGAGCTGGTTAATGACTGGCTCTTCAGGGTGCTGGAATCTTTCAGGCAGGCCTATGGGGATAAGATAGGAGAATATAATTCATGGCTGTTTATACTGGGACAGGTGTTGATAGTCAGTGCCTGTTTCCTTATACTATTCCTTTTCCTGTACCATTTCCGTATGGAGGTGCTTGAATCATTGCAGAAAACACTATTTATCCTAATCCTGATGTTAGTTTTCGTAGCTCTTACCCGGGCAGTGACCCTTCTGCCTGAGATAAGCGTTTACCTTATACCCTTTGCCATAATACCTATTATAATCAGGACGTTCTATGATCCCAGGCTGGCACTTTTCCTGCTGTTGGTGACCATGATGATAACAGGCTTTATTGTTCCCAATTCCTTTGAGTTTATCTTCCTTAATTTCCTGGGAGGGGTGGTGGTTATTTTTACACTGACCAATACATACCGCAGGGGAAAGCTCTTCTTTTCCGCCTCAATGGTTTTTCTTACCTTCTCACTGGTTTATTTTGGTATTGGTATTATTCAGGAAGGTGATATTAAGGAGATAGATTGGTTAAACTATTCCTGGTTTGCCGGCAACTCAGTACTTATACTCCTTAGCTATCCTCTGATTTATATATTTGAAAAGACCTTTGGTTTCCTTTCTGATGCCACTCTTTTTGAACTTTCAGATACCAACCAGCCCCTGTTGCGCCGACTGGCTGAAAAAGCGCCGGGTTCATTCCAGCATTCAATGCAGGTGGCAAACCTTGCAGAGGAGGCAGCCAGGGTGGTAGGAGCCAACCCCCTGCTTATAAGGGCCGGTGCCCTTTATCATGATATTGGTAAAGTGTCTGATTCAGAGTTTTTTACGGAGAACCAGTCGGAGCAGTTTAATCCGCATGACAGCCTTGAACCGGGAGCGAGTGCTGAAATAATAATTGGGCATATCAAGAAGGGTCTTGACCTGGCAAAAAAATCAGGACTGCCTCAGCAAATAATAGATTTTATAAGAACACACCAGGGCACTACAAAGGCATATTATTTTTTCCGTCAATTCCAGGATAAGTATCCGGATAAAGATCTTGACCTTTCTGATTTTACCTATCCCGGGCCAAAGCCATTTACAAAGGAGCATGCAATCCTTATGATGGCTGATGCGGTGGAAGCATCATCACGCAGTCTGGAGGAATACAGTGAGGAATCAATACGAGAAAAGGTTAATACAATAATTGATACACAGATGAATGAAGGGCAGTTCACCCTTGCACCTATAACGTTCAGGGATATACACGATATAAAGGAAACATTTGTGAGCAGGCTTATGACTATCTACCATGCCAGGATAGCCTATCCGGATAAAAAGAAATGATAGTAAGGCTTTTATCTCATATCTATTATGTCCACACCGGGATAAGCTTCAGGGTCGAAGCTGAAATGACCTGCGGGGTATTCTTTATCTAGATTGTACTCTGTTATATCAACAAACAGGTCAATACCGTCCTTTCTTTTATATTCAGCCGAGACAAGCCTGTGCTGCCTGTCTATTACCAGTTTGATAATACTGAAATCAGTCTCAGAAGGGTCCTCAGGATATAGCTCTATGGCATAAGCCTCCTGCGATTCTCCCGTGAGCCTGTACTTAAAGTCTTCTTTGTACATATCAAAGAGGCTGGACGGGGAGGTCAGGAAGGTGTTGTCATCCGGGTCGGGTAGTGTTACCGTTACTTCTTTTACTTCGGGGGCAAGGGTCCAGGTGGCATTTCCATCAAACCAGATGATATTATCAGGTAGTTCGAGCTTATACATATTATCATGTATAATGACCTCACCTTCTGATTCCTGTGTTGTCTGTTCAACCTTGTCCTCAATCGTGAGTTTGAATTTCATGCTTACCGCAGGCGCTGACAGTGCAGGCTCTGAAAAGGCATCAAGGATTTTCCTGGCCTCCGGGTCTTTCTGTGCACTGACATACGGGCACAGAATCATCAGTAATAATATAATAACTGTTCTCATCGGCTTTTTATTCTAATCCACTCAAAATACGTTCCAAACTGTCCGGATCCGTAATCATTACCTCCCGGGCTTTACTACCTTCATAAGGTCCCAGTATGCCTGCAGCCTCCAGCTGGTCAACTATCCTGCCAGCCCTGTTATAACCCAGTGACATCTTTCTCTGTATAAGGGATGTTGAACCCTGCTGTGTCTGTACCACCAGCCTGGCAGCCTCATCAAACAGGCTGTCCCTTTTTTTAAGGTCCACCTCCTGGAAGCTGTTATCTGTTTCACCCTCGTACTCGGGCAGTATGTACGCCTCTGTGTATCCCTGCTGTGAGGCTATAAATTCAGTCAGCCTGTTCAGCTCGGGCGTATCAATGAAAGCACACTGTGCCCTTATCAGTTCCGTGCCGTTATAAATAAGCATATCACCCCTGCCCACAAGCTTTTCAGCCCCGGTGCTGTCCAGTATGGTGCGTGAGTCTATTGATGATGATACCCTGAATGCCAGCCTAGCAGGAAAGTTTGTTTTAATGGTACCTGTAATAATATTTGTTGAAGGCCTCTGTGTAGCTACTATCAGGTGTATGCCCACAGCACGTGCAAGCTGTGATAATCTCTGTATGGGGCCTTCTATCTCTTTTCCAGCTGTCATGATAAGGTCAGCAAACTCATCAATGACAAGAACAAGGTAAGGCAGGTACTTATGCCCGTTCTCAGGGTTAAGCTTTCTTTTTGTGAACACCTCGTTATATTCCCTGATTGATTTGACCCTGGCCTTGCGCAATAACTTATACCTTTCGCCCATTTCGATGCACAGGGAATTAAGGGTATATACCACCTTTTGTGTTTCTGTTATAATGGGATCTTCGGTATCGGGCAATTTAGCCAGGTAGTGCTTCTCTATTTTATTATATAGTGTCAGCTCCACCATCTTGGGGTCAACCATGATAAACTTGATCTCAGCCGGATGTTTACGGTATAAGAGGCTGGCAATAATAACATTGAGGCCCACTGATTTGCCCTGGCCTGTAGCCCCGGCAACAAGCAGGTGGGGCATCTTCTGCAGGTCAAGCATCAGCAGTTCATTGGTTATGGTACGTCCCAGTGCAATGGCCAGCTCAAATTTGCTGTCCTGGAAAAGCTTGGTTGAGATAAGCGATTTCATGGACACTATTTCCGGCCTTTTATTGGGTACCTCAATGCCAACCGTCCCCCTGCCAGGGATAGGCGCTATTATCCTTATGCCAAAAGCTGAAAGGCTAAGGGCTATATCATTATCCAGCGATTTTATTTTTGCCGTCCTTACACCCCTCTCAGGTACCACCTCGTACAGTGTGACGGTTGGGCCCACGGTAGCAGATATATGCCGTACCTTAATATTATAGTCCAGCAGCGTCTTAACTATTGTCTCCTTTTTTTCTATTATCTCAGAATCATCAAACTCTGCATCGGATTTATGGTCCTCCAGCAGACTGATAGGTGGCATCCTGAATGATGAGAGGTCAAGGCGCGGGTCATAGTTTTCTTTCATCCTTTCCATCTCTTCAGGTGAAAGCTGGTCTTCGGCCATGGCCTTTGTTATGGATATGGTCACTCCATTGCTGTCTTCACCGGGCGAAACCTCATTTATTATAGGATGGCCGGCAAGGGCTTCTGTTTCCTGAGGCTCATTATCCCCGGCCGATACTACTGCATGATCTGTACTTTCTTTATCTTCCTCAGCACGGACTTCTTCATCACCCGGCCTGTTAATATGGAAGTCGGGCTCAGGGTCATCGCTTTTCTCCCCGGCATCCTCACCACCCGGTATTTCATCTTTATGCTTTCTTAAGCGGGGGAATACAGTGGAAAGGATCCTGAGCGATGGTTTTAGATTAAACACCAGTACCAGGTATGATAAGCTTATAATTAATAATAGTATTCCCGTACCCAACTTGCCCAGGAAAGCATTGAGCCACTGACTGACAAAATATCCGTGTGCTCCTCCGGGTCCGCTGCCAAGCATGCCGTTGGCATGCCCGAAAATATAGGACAGTATGACTGAGAAGATGATGGTTCCCAGTACAAGGTTGCGGCTTATGCTAAGAGCTTTAATTTTTTTAATATGCAATAGTCTGAGACCCAGTACTGCCAGTAGTACAGGGATAAAAAAAGCTGCCAGTCCAAAGCCTTTATTGATAAAAATATCCGCAAACCATGCACCACTTTTACCCGACCAGTTATTAACCTGTATGTCGGCCCCCGATATTACATTTGCTGCATCAAAGCTCTGGTCTGCCTTCCACCAGAACAGGTAGGCTGTGAACGCAAAGAACAGGTATAATGAAAAACCTGTTATCAGCAGACCGGCAATAAAGCTTGTTTTTTCATTCCTGAAAAACGAAGTTTTTTTATGGTTGCCGCCCGTGGTATTCTTTTTACCTGTCTTATACGCTTTTTTATTTCTTTTCTTCATCCTTGGATATCAGTATTATCAGGAAAAATATCTTATTTAATAGTAACATCAGCCACCATGTTTTTAGTGTGATAAAGGTAGTAATTTTATGTTGATGATTAAACAGGACGGGCTGTATCAAAGGTTCATCATGCTGATTATAAGATCGTCCATGGACTTCCTGTCAATCCTTCTGTAGTTCTCTTTTTTCTCAAAATCTTTCTCCGGAACGTCCCTCTGATAGATTGCTTCTGCATCAAACTCCACAATAATATCTCCCATTAAAAAAAAGAAATTCATTAAGACTCCGTCAATGCCCTGGAAGGGACTGGACAGATTAGGACTGTCAATGTCTATTTCATCTGTATACCAGAGCTCATAGCTTAAATCTCTGCCAGGAAGATTGACAACCGCTTTCCTGCATTCAAAATCAAGAATTGTGGATGCCTGGTCAGTATATTCAATAGTCATATCAGACATCGGGTCAATGCCGGGCGGTATCTCATCTGTTGTCCCTGTATAATAATATTTAATGCCCATAATCCTGAAATAGGTCTTTATCTCCTTTTTTTCCGGATCAATAATATTATATACCCCATTATTACCGATAGGAGATTCTATCTCCATAAGTATCTTGTCGTCCTTGAACTTAATAACAAGTTTATCCGGCATAAGATCATCCGGCAGAACAGCATTCCTGTCTACAAAACGTATATTATAATGAATCTCACCTTCATCAATAGATTTAAAAGCAGATTTTTTGCATCCGGACAGCACTACCAGGATCATACAAAACAGGCAAATAATAACTTTATGTCTCACCCGGACTACTTATTAGGTTTTAATTAGATGTAAAAGTAATAATTTTTTGGAAGTAAACGAGCAAAAGGTTTCATTATGCATATACTTGTTTTCATTAAGTTATTGTTTTCCGGTTAAAGGAATGATAATTTCCGTAAAAATTATAATTTTGTGTTTTCCTTTTTTTTGGGAAAAATAATGTGATTAACAGGTCTATAATTTATATATTATGAAAAAACTGGCAGTAGTGGCACTGGGAGGCAATGCCTTGCTTCGTGGCGACCAGGTCGGAACAATAGAAGAGCAGGAACAGAATACCACGGATACACTGGAGGCCCTGGTTCATCTTATCAGGGATGATTATGATCTTGTCATAACCCACGGTAACGGACCGCAGGTAGGTAATGTCTTAATGCGTAATGATGCAGGTGAGCAGTTATATAATATATCACAGATGCCTCTTGATGTTTGCGTTGCAGACACACAGGGTGGTATAGGGTATATGATTGAACGTGCCCTGCATAATGTCCTTAAGAAATATGGTATTGAGAAAGATACAGCCTGCCTTGTGACACAGGTTGTTGTTGACAAGGATGATCCTGCATTTTCAGACCCCCAGAAAAGAGTAGGTAAAGTATATGATAAGGCTGCTGCAGATGAACTGCATAAAACTAAAGGCTGGATATTTAAGGAGGAAGTAAAAGTGGAGGGTGGATACCGCAGGGTTGTGCCTTCTCCGAGACCTGTCAGGGTGATGAATGAAAAGATAATTGAAGATCTGGCCAGACAGGGTAATATAGTCATTGCTTCCGGCGGAGGGGGTGTGCCTGTATATATCGATGAGAATAATGATATCAGACCATCAGAGGCGGTGATTGACAAAGATATGGCTTCCTCATTGCTTGCCTCCGATATCGGGGCTGATGAGTTCTATATACTGACAGATGTGCCGTATGTGTATATTAATTACAAGAAGCCCGGAGAGAAAGCCCTTGAGTTTATTGATTATAAAGACACCATGAAATACCTGGAAGAAGGACAGTTTACAAAGGGCAGTATGGCTCCAAAGATTGAAGCATCACTGAATTTTATTAAATCAGGAGGATTGAAATCTGTTATTACAGAAGCCTTTAAACTGGAGGATAAGAGTTATGGTACAAAAATAACTATGGAATATGATGAATGAACCTGGTGCAGCTTCCATTATTTGCCGGGTAAGTCCCTGCAGCTGCCGGCTACGAATTGCAGGCTGTACTTAATAAAACATGTGTTATCAACTGTATAGTGAACTATTTATTGGAAACAGTCCGGCCGGTTCATCAAACCTCCCGGAGATTATATAATTAAAAACCTAATATTAAACAATATGGCCTATAATTTGAAAAACAGAAATTTTTTAAAGTTGTTGGATTTTGAACCCCGTGAGATTATGTTTCTGCTTGACCTGGCAAAAGACCTTAAAAAAGCCAAGTATGCAGGAACAGAGCAACAGGGACTGAAAGGAAAAAATATAGCCCTGATCTTCGAAAAAGCTTCTACCAGGACAAGGTGTGCTTTCGAGGTGGCTGCCCTTGACCAGGGGGCTCATGTATCCTATATCGGTCCCACTGGGTCACAGATCGGACAGAAGGAATCAATGAAGGATACAGCCCGTGTACTGGGACGTATGTATGATGGTATCGAATACCGGGGCTTTGGCCAGGATATAGTTGAGGAGCTGGGCAAATATGCAGGTGTGCCTGTCTGGAACGGGCTTACCAATGAATTTCACCCGACACAGATACTGGCTGACTTTATGACAATGCTCGAATACAGCAATAAGCCGCTGAATGAAATAAGCTTCTGCTACCTGGGCGATGCCAGGAATAATATGGGTAACTCACTGATGGTAGGTGCAGCCAGGATGGGTATGGATTTCAGGGCTGCTGCACCCGCTGAAGTACAGCCTTCAGATGAACTTGCAGATACATGCAGAAAAATAGCTTCTGAAACAGGAGCAAAAATAACCATTACTGATAATGTTGATCAGGCAGTCAAAGACGTTGATTTCCTGTATACCGATGTATGGGTTTCCATGGGTGAACCCGAGGAGGTATGGGAACAGAGGATTAAGCTGCTTAAACCATACCAGGTGAATAAAGAATTGCTGGCAAAGACAGGCAACAGTAATGTTAAGTTTCTGCACTGCCTGCCTGCTTTTCATAACAGGGAGACTAAAATAGGGGCTGAGATATTCGAGAAGTATGGCCTTAACGGTATGGAAGTGACTGATGATGTTTTTGAATCAGAACATTCCGTGGTATTTGATGAGGCGGAAAACAGGATGCATACTATAAAAGCAGTGATGCTGGCAACCCTGGGTTAGATGCCCCGGGTGCTGGCCTGTTACAGGAGGCTGTAGGCCGGTAGTTTCTGTCCTGCCATGTAAGAGGACCTTAATTTAAAATACCCCTGATAAAGTAGAAGGTGATGATAAGGGATGTGGCCAGTTTCAATCCTATTCCTGCCATAAAGCCTATCAGGCTTCCTGTGCCTGCACGGATGGCATAATTAAAATCGCTTTTGTACAACAGTTCTCCCAAAACAGCTCCTATGAACGGGCCAAAGATTATGCCGGCGGGACCGAAAAATAATCCGACTACCAGCCCTATCGTGGCTCCCCTTACGCCATTTTTTGTTCCGCCGAATTTTTTTGTCCCCCAGATGGGTACAATATAGTCGAAAACAGCAACAAGCACAGAGGCTGAACCCAGTATAATAAGAATGTTAACACTGAATTCCGCAAACTTACTAAAATGAAGTATCAGCAGGCCAATAAAACTGAGAGGCGGACCGGGTAAAACCGGTACCAGGCATCCTATTATGCCGATGATCATCAGTGCAATAGCCAGAGCCAGTAATAGATAATCAGCCATTATTCATTAAAAAAGCCTTCCGGGCAAAAGGCATCGGTGTTATTCCTGCTTGTCACCAAGATCCTCAAATTCAACATTAATGAACTCATCGCTTGCTTTTGAGTCATCCTCCTTCTTCTCGGTATCCTCAGGTATATCTTCAGTTTTATCAACCTTTTCACCTGTCTCAGAATCTCTTATAAACGAGAATACATCTTCAAGGGCATTACTGAATTTTTCAAAATCCTCCGGGTAAAGGAACAGCTTGTGTTTTTCATAAAAAAACTTGCCGTCCTTGTTAAACCTCTTTTTACTTTCCGTAATGGTGAGGTAAAGATCATTTTTGCGTGTAGCTTTTACATCAAGGAAATACGTCCTGTTTCCGGCTCTTACAATTTTTGTGTAAACTTCTTCCCGTGATCTTGATTCATTCTCATTGTTCTTGCTTAACTCACTCGCTTTGGCGTCGTTCTCTTCCTTCATAGAGCTAAATTTAATTTGGCAGTTTCATTAGGGTTTCAAATGTAATAATTATTTTCATATATCAAAATATGGCACATGCTTCCTTATTTGTCAGCCAGTGTTTTGTCTGAAGCAGAAAAAGAGTATTTTTGCATTTAAATTATTAGGGTTCTTTATAAATGATAAGCAGGAGATTATTACGTATTAAAGCCTTGCTCGTTTTGTACGCCTTTAACAGGAAGAAAGGGGACAATCTTGAAGCAGCAGAAAAAGAATTATTGCTGAGTATAAAGAAAAGCTATGACCTGTATCACCTCATGTTATTGCTGGTAATAGAGATTGTCGATGAAGCAGAGAGGAAAATAGAGATAGCAAGGCAAAAGAAAGTGCCCACAGAGGAAGACCTGAATCCAAATACCAAATTAATTGAAAACAGACTGGTAAAAAAACTGTCAGTTAACCGGCACTTAAAAAATTATGCACTGAGTGCCCATCTTTCCTGGAACGATTACCAGGATGTACCCAGGAAATATTTTAATAAACTGAAGGCATCCGACCTGTATAAAGAATATATGAATAACGAAAAAAGCAGTTATACAGAGGATAAAAAGTTTATAGCAGGTATGCTGGATCTTATATTAATGGAACCGGATGAGCTTGAATCAGCACTGGAAGAACAGAGTATTTACTGGAATGATGATCTTGACTTTATATCCATTATGGTGGATAAGACATTGAGGCAGTTCAGGGAGACCTCGGCTGAAGATCACCCGCTAATGCCTTTATACAGGTCTGAGGAGGACGAGGTATTTGTGAAAAAACTGTTGAGAAAAGCAATTGTTAACGGTGAATTATTAACTGACCTGATTGACAGGAATACCACAAACTGGGAGATAGAACGTGTTGCCCTTATGGATACACTGGTAATGCGACTTGCTATAACCGAGATTATCGAGTTTCCCGAAATACCTGTTAAAGTAAGCCTGAATGAGTATATTGAGATAGCAAAATTTTACTGCACATCAAAAAGCAGTACCTTTGTAAACGGGATACTGGATAAGATAGTGAGAGAGATGAGGGAAAAAGAGATGTTTGAGAAAAAAGGTCGCGGACTGGTGGGCGAACCCGGATTTGATGAATAAAAGTTTAGACGTTTGAAACAATTTATTATTTATATTATCTTGATCCCTGGCTTGTTTTCATGTATGAATAATAAGCCGGAGGATGACAGTAAGGGCGGTGATACAGGCGGTACACCGGTGATAGAGTTTAGCAAGCTGAGCCACGATTTTGGAAAGATCAGCGAGGGAGAGGTCGTAGCCTGCGTGTTTAAGTTTGAAAATAAAGGTGATGCAGACCTACTGGTTAGCTCAGCAACAACAAGCTGTGGTTGTACCGTGCCTGAATTTGATGATAGTCCGGTGCCCCCCGGGGGTGACGGTAGTGTTGAAGTGATCTTTGACAGCTCTTTCAGACATGGAGTACAGAATAAAACAATTACCATAAGGTCAAATGCTAAAAGACCCGTGGTAATACTTAAAATTAAAGCAGAAGTAATAACTAAAAACTAGTATTTAATAATGAATAATTTAGCGTTTTTGTATTTAATGGGACCAACACCGGAAGGGCAAAACCCACTGGTGACATTTTTACCTTTAATCCTTGTTTTTGTGATCTTCTATTTTTTTATGATAAGACCACAGGTGAAAAAGCAAAAAGAATTGAATAATTACAGGAGTTCACTGAAAAAAGGAGATAAGATCATTACCACAGGCGGAATATATGGCAAGGTAACAGATGTCAAAGACAACACTGTAACCGTTGATGCTGGTGATAATGTTCTGTTAAAAATTGACAAGAGTGCCGTATTAAAAGATGCGAGCGATATTGAGCAGAAAAGATAAGCTTGCGGGATAAGCTGAAAGGAGTGCCTTATGGATACAGGTGAGAGCTCAGGCATTGAATTGAAAAAAATATTCAGTGATCTGAAAGAAAAACTGTTTAACCGGAATGTTGCTGTTTTCTCTTTCTTCCTGTTGCTCTCGTTTATTTTCTGGTTTATTAATGCCCTTAGTAAGGATATAGACAGTACAATAAACTACCCGGTGAGGTATGTCAATTTTCCTGATAACCTGGCTCTTGTCAATGAGCTGCCGGACAGGCTGAGCCTTGATGTGCATGGTCCCGGGTACTCTGTACTGAAAACCAAGATCAGTGGTAACCGTGTTCCTCTGCTTATAAATGTGAGCAACTGGGGCCGTACTGTCAGAGATGATGCGGCAGAACAGGAATATTTTATCTATTCATTTAACCTGAGAGAATCTTTCAAAAGGCAGGTGAGAAGTGATTTTGAGATTAATGCAGTCAGACCAGATACACTGAATTTTATTTTCGATAAGGTGATAAGCAGGAAAGTGCCTGTTAAACCTGATATAAAAGTTGTGCCTCAGAGGCAATTCATGGTGAACGGGGATATAACCACCGATCCTGACTCGCTTACTGTAAGCGGACCGAAAACAGTAATAGACACAATAGATTCAGTCAGAACTGTATACCATGCATTTAACCAGGTCAATGAAACAGTCACCAGGAAGCTTGATATTGAAACTATCAGGAAAGTGGGAGTATCAGATAAGAGTGTGGACGTAACTGTGCCGGTAGAACAGTTTACTGAGCAGATAATAGAGGTGGGCATTAAAATACTTAATAAGCCGGATACAGCAAATGTAAGGCTCTTCCCTGATGCTGTAAGCATACGTTTTAATATTGCCCTGAGTGATTATAAGAGGATAGAGGATGTGTCGGTTGAGGCTGTAGTTGATATGAAAGACCTTGATATCCGCAAAACGGAAAGTCTGAACGTTGAAATCATCAACCTCCCTTCTTTTATCAGCAGTGTAAGGTATAATCCGGGAAGAGTGGAATATATTATTGAAAAGAGATGATATTCAGGCTTGGTGTAACAGGGGGAATTGGCAGTGGTAAGTCCACGGTATGCAAGGTCTTTAAGGTCCTGGGCATACCCGTCTTTTCAGCTGATGATGAAGCACGGATAATAATGGATAATAATAAGATAATCAGGGCTGAACTGAAGAATATTATTGGCACAGACCTGTATGTCTCAGGTGAACTGGACAGAAGTAAAATGGCATCAATAATTTTCAATGATGATAATTTGCTCAACAAAGTGAACAACCTGGTGCATCCCCTTGTGTTTGACAGGTATGATAACTGGTGCCGGCAGCAGGATGCTGATTATGTGATCTTTGAAGCTGCCATTTTATTTGAATCAGGCGCTGATAAGCATGTTGACAGGATACTGGCTGTTACTGCAACACGGGAAGAAAGAATTAACAGGGTTATGAAGAGAAACAAAATGAGCCGGGAGCAGGTAATGGAGAGAATCAGTAAACAGATGGAAGAAGATGAAATGATAAAAAGATCAGATTACCGGGTAAATAATTCGGATGACAGCATGATTATTAAGAAAGTACTGGATATACACAGAGATATATTATCAGATCTCAAAAAAGCTTGATATGGGAAAATATGCCAAATGGATAGGTGGTGGTCTGGGCTGGTTTCTCGGTGGTCCGCTGGGCGCTCTCTTTGGTTTTGCCGTAGGCTCGATGTTTGACGGACCGCGCATGGACATAACAACCACAAGCTACAGGGGACAGAGGTATAAAACCACAGCCGGCGATTTCGGTCTTAGCCTGCTGGTACTGGTAGCAGCAGTTATGAAGGCAGACGGTAAGGTTGTAAAGTCGGAGCTTGATTATGTGAAGAATTTTTTCAGGATGCAGTTCGACGAGGAGACAGCAGCGGAGGCACTGCTGATGCTGCGCGATATGCTGAAACAGGATATACCCCTTGCAGATGTGTGTCGCCAGATAAGGAATAATATGGAATATGCATCTAGACTGCAACTTATGCATATGCTGTACGGGATATCCCTGTCCGATAAGCATATGGACCCCAGGGAGATGGAAGCCATTGAATCCATAGCCTCCTACCTGAATATCTCAGTGAAAGACAGGGACTCAATTAAGAATATGTTTGTTCCCTCCACTGATGCTTCCTACAGGATACTGGAGATAAGTCCGGATGTAAGTGATGAAGAGGTGAAGAAAGCGTACAGGAAAATGGCAAGGAAGTATCATCCCGATATGGTAAACCACCTTGGTGAAGATTTTAAAGAAGTGGCGCATGAAAAATTCCGCAAGGTGAATGAGGCGTATGAGAATATTAAAAAAAGCAGAAATATGTCATAATTGAAAATATTATTAATCTGAAAAATAACGCAAATGGTTCTTAAAGACTTTATGGCAATAGCCGGATCACCCGGTTTATACAGGTTTATTGCCCAGGGTAAAAATGCTGTGATAGTAGAACACCTGGAAACAGGTAAGCGCACATCAGCACATGGTGCAGCCAAGGTCAGCGCACTGGAAGATATTGCCGTATTTACCGAAACAGGAGAGGTGTCGCTGGCAGAGGTTTTTAATAAGATTTATGAAAAGGAAAATGGTACGGCCGCTATAGACCATAAGTCCTCCGCGGAAGAACTGAAGACCTATTTCGACGAAATATTGCCTGATTATGACAGGGGAAGGGTCTATGTATCCGATATAAAGAAAATTATACAATGGTATAATATACTGCATTCCCTGGATTTGCTGGAAAAGGAAAAAGAGGAAGAAAAGACAGGTGCAGATAATGATGACAAAGGGTCTGAGGACGGTGATGAGGCGGATACTTCTGCCGGGAACACTTGATTTATAATATAAAACACCTGCCGGGAATATCTGTTTTACAATATAAAACACCTGCCGGGAAATGCTTATCTTAGGTTGATTTTATTAAACCATAAAACAGCTTATGATGAGAACACTTTTAATATTATTTTTTGTTTTTCTGAGCTCCCTGCTCAACGGGCAGGATTTTTTATTTGAAGATACATTCCGTAATATGGAATACAGGAATGTCGGACCCTGGCGTGGTGGCCGGGTAACAGCTGTTGCAGGTATCGAAGCACAGCCCAATGTTTTTTATATGGGAGCTACCGGTGGAGGAGTATGGAAAACAAGAGATTATGGTATAAGCTGGGAAAATGTATCTGATGGCTTTTTCCAGACAGGATCAATAGGCGCTATAAGGGTGTCACAGTCAAATCCGGATATAGTCTATGTGGGCACAGGCTCGGACGGACTCAGGAGTAATGTGATTATCGGGAAAGGGGTGTACCGTTCAGATGATGCCGGCAAAACATGGACTTTCCTGGGACTCGAAGAGGCAGGACTGATAGGTGCTGTGCTTATCCATCCTGACAACCCTGATATATGTTATGTAGCCGCCATAGGTAATCCTTTCGGTTCAAATGAAGAAAGAGGTGTTTTTAAAACATCCGACGGGGGTAAGACATGGCAGAAAGTGTTGTATATATCTGATAAGACGGGTATCACAGATTTAGAGATGCATCCCGATAACCCTGATATTATATATGCTGCTGCCTGGACAGCCAGAAGGACGCCCTGGACTATAATATCCGGTTCAACAGAAGGTGGTGTTTTCAGGTCTGATGATGCCGGTAAGACATGGGGAAAACTGGAAAATGGCCTTCCCTCTGGTATTATAGGTAAAGCCGACCTGGCCGTATGCGATGCTGCCCCTGATAACCTTTATGTGCTGATGGAGGCAGAAAAAGACCAGGGTGGATTATTTTTTTCGGACGACAGGGGCGCTGACTTTGAGCTTTTGAGTAAGGAGTCATACCTGCTCGACAGGCCCTTCTATTATACCAATGTGGATGTTGATCCAACTGATCCTGATATAATACATGTAAGCTCAACAGGCTATTATAAATCAGAAGACAGGGGGAGTACCTGGAAAAGAAGATCAACACCTCATGGTGATAACCACGATATGTGGATCAATCCATCCAATCCGGATATAATAGTACAATCGAATGACGGTGGAGCCAATGTAACACTCGACGGGGGCGAGACATGGTCAGCCCAGGATAACCAGCCAACAGCTGAGCTTTACCAGGTAAATGTTGATGACCGCTTTTCTTACTGGCTCTATGCCGGTCAACAGGATAACAGCACAGTGGCTATGCCCGGTAAGGCAGCATGGACCTACAGGGGATCTCCCCCGATTACGGCTGTAGGAGGATGTGAAACAGGTCCGGTCATACCCAAACCGGGTAATCATAATATAGTTTATGCCAATTGTAAGGGACGCTTCGGGGTTCATAATAGATTGACGGGACAGGAAAAACAGTATTATGTCGGTGCTCAGAATATGTACGGACATAACCCGGCAGACCTTAAATACAGGTTCCAGAGAGTGGCACCGATAATGGTCTCACCTCATGATCCTGATCTTGTGTATCATTGTTCACAATATGTACATGTTACGCGTGATGACGGAATAACATGGGAAACCATATCACCTGATCTTACCGCTTTTGAAGCTGATAAACAGGTGATATCCGGTTCGCCTGTCACAAGAGATATTACCGGGGAAGAATTTTACAGTACAATATATGCCATTGCTGAATCTCCTCTCAGACAGGGAGTGATATTAACAGGGGCCAATGACGGTCCCGTGCATATAACAACAGACGGCGGAGCAACATGGAAGGACGTTTCACCGGCTGAGCTGCCGCCCGGCGGAAGGGTACAGACCATAGAAGCATCGCCTCATGACCCTGCAAAGGCTTATGTGGCTGTTTACAGGTATATGCTCGACGACTGGAAACCCTATATCTTCAAAACGGAGAATTACGGGGAGACATGGACACTGCTTACTGACGGGACAAACGGTATACCTGCTGATGATCCCACCAGGGTCATAAGGGAAGATCCTGACAGGGAAGGACTGTTATATGCCGGAACAGAGCATGGTGTTTTTGTTTCATTTGATGATGGAGCTTACTGGTATTCACTGCAGCAGAATCTTCCCGATGTGCCTGTAACGGATATAAAAGTGTACAGGAAAGACCTTGTACTGTCCACAATGGGACGCTCTTTCTGGATAATGGATAATATCAGCCCCCTGCATGAATTTGATCCTGCTGATATTAAGG
This sequence comes from Bacteroidales bacterium, assembly GCA_041685495.1. Classification (GTDB taxonomy): domain Bacteria; phylum Bacteroidota; class Bacteroidia; order Bacteroidales; family VadinHA17; genus UBA9300. The sequence goes on along the minus strand of JAWLFR010000050.1, from coordinate 1 downwards.
A
>JAWLFR010000175.1:0-3901 GCA_041685495.1 Bacteroidales bacterium | reverse complement strand
AGAATTATTAGAGATCGCAAATAATAAAATGTCCAAAGAAATCATCAAGCTTAACCGCTTAATAGAAAAACTAAAACAAACGCAAAATCAGGATCAAAATAACGCACCTTACTGATAGCATTAAATATTCATACCCTGCCCCTTTGCTTTAATCTACTCCCGCCGACCTTCGGTTTGGCTTCACACCCGAACACATGCCGAAACACAGGTCAACAGCTAAGACCGGCCCACCTGTCTCACTCTTTGCAAAGTGTTCAAGAAAATAATTCGTAAATTAGTGGTGTTCTGTAATTAAGAAACGTTTATAAGTGGCAATAATTAGTGAATACCAGCTAAACGAATATAATCAAACCTATGAAGTGCACCCCGTTATGATTGGCGAAAAGTACGCCCGGTCCGGGGAAACCGTGACCCTCACAAACTAATCATACCCTAAAATTAAGGCTGTTCGTTATAGTTAATGGTATTGTGTTTTCCTATAAATCCGCTTGTCTCACCAGGTTCACTCAGACTGAACCATACAGTCTATTAGGTTCTAATATGCTATTATTCAAAATTATAAGCATTTAAATAAAAAAAATGTGAAAATTACACTTCTTTTTTACGGAACTATAATATCTTTGTTAATTGTGACATATAAATTTAATCTCTCTTCTTTATATTGATAAAGAAACAAACGAAAATAAATGAATTATGAGAACTTATAAACTGTTTGTTAGTATAATCCTATGTTTTATTACTTTGTCTTCACCACTGACATTTGCACAAGGAGGTGATCAGATTTTAGACGGAATAGGAGAAACAGGATTAATTGCACGCTATACATTTAAAGAGGATGCAAGGGACTGGTCCCGTAACAACCTGCATGCCAACATTCAAGGCTCTGGTTTTATGTTTGTGGAAGACACCCTGTTTGATAAAGTCCTTTCTTTGCCGGGAGATAGCGAGGCATTCATTTCAATTCCGGGTGAAGCGGCAACAGGTGAGGAATCACTTAGTATTACGGGATGGATCTACCTTCGTTCTGCAAAAAGCGGACAGATATTTTTTGATTTTGGAAAAAACAACAGATCACATTTCTTCGCTGCCCCTGCCGGGACTAAGAACGAAGAAGGTTACCAGGCTCAGATCCTTACTGAATCTGATAAGTATATTGTTAGTTCACCAGCATTGGTAGTCAATAAATGGCATCATCTGGCTGTTGTTATTAATGCTCCGTCCAAAACATTCAGTACATACATTAACGGAACTCTTGTCAGCGAGGAAGAAGATGTAGATCTGGAGTTAGAACAGCTCTTCGATAATAATTCAGGAGATAATAATAAACTCTATATAGGAAGATCTCTGGATTCTGATGATAACTTTTTAAATGCCAGGCTGCACGATTTCAGGATCTACAGAATACCTCTGAATGAAAGGCAAATCTCAAGGATTCATTCCAGTGCCCTGAATAAGGAAGAAACGGTAGTCAGAAGAAGGCGCAGGCCAGAACAGGATCTCCCGGTATTTCCCATAACCACTCCCCAGTTGTATAATGAGTACCTGTCCAGCGTGCAGGATATAGAGGTGGAGACCGTTGTGGGGCACCTTCCGGAATTACCACGCTATATAAAGGGTAATTACAGCAATAATATCGAAGGGCCTGAGGTAAGAGTACTCTGGCCGGCACCTTATGATAACAATAAGGTGCTCAGTCCCGGCACATATACAGTAACTGGAAGGGTTGCCGGAACAGACTTACAACCAAAAGCCACTGTCACAGTTCAAGCAGCCAGGGAACCTGCCACACCGGATCGCACACTTGAGGCTTTTGACCTTGACCAGGTTATGTTAAACACTGATATTCATAACCACGAAACAAAATTTACCGAGAACCGTGATAAATTCATGATTGGCCTTGACAATACAAATCCGGATAGCTTCCTTTATATGTTCCGTAATGCCTTCGGTCAGGAACAGCCGGAGGGAGCAGAACCACTTGGGGTATGGGACAGTCAGGAAACAAAATTGCGTGGACATGCAACGGGACATTATCTTACCGCCCTGGCCCAGGCATACGCGGGTACCGGTTATGATGCTACGCTCCAGGCTGATTTTGCTGACAAGATGGAATATATGGTAAATGAGCTTTATGAATTATCACAAATGTCCGGACAACCACAAACAAGCGGAGGAGAATATGAATCAGACCCGACAGCTGTACAACCAGGTCCGGGTAAGCAGGACTTTGATTCTGATCTGAGCGAAGAAGGTATCCGGACAGATTACTGGAACTGGGGTAAAGGATTTATCAGTGCATATCCCCCTGATCAGTTTATTATGCTGGAAAAGGGTGCAACATACGGAGGATCTGAGTCTCAAGTCTGGGCACCATACTATACCTTGCACAAGATCCTGGCCGGATTGATGGATATTTATGAAGTCAGTGGAAATGAAAAGGCGCTGGAAATAGTAAAAGGTATGGGTAATTGGGTATATGCCCGTTTAAGCCAGCTGCCAACCGAAACACTGCTAAGCATGTGGAACAGATATATTGCAGGAGAGTATGGGGGAATGAATGAAGCTATGGCAAGACTTTACAGGCTGACCAACGAGTCCCCGTACCTGGAAGGTGCAAAATTATTTGATAACATTAAGATGTTCTTTGGTGATGCTGAACATTCTCACGGACTGGCAAAGAATGTAGATATGTTCCGTTCGCTGCATGCCAACCAGCACATACCCCAGATTATGGGGGCACTTGAAACTTATCGCGTTTCAGATGATTCTGAATATTATCATATAGCCGATAATTTCTGGAATAAGTCCACTAATGATTATATGTACAGTATCGGGGGAGTTGCCGGGGCCCGTAACCCCAATAATGCAGAATGCTTCACCATTGAGCCGGCAACACTTTATGAAAACGGTTTTGCGGCCGGCGGGCAGAATGAAACCTGTGCTACCTATAATATGCTCAAATTGACAAGGAATCTTTTCCTCTTTAATCAGAGTGCTGAGTTAATGGATTATTACGAGCGTGGGCTATACAATCATATTCTTGCTTCTGTTGCGGAGCACAGCCCTGCGAATACCTATCACGTACCCCTGAGACCAGGATCTGTAAAACGCTTTGGCAACCCTGATATGACAGGTTTTACCTGTTGTAACGGTACGGCTCTTGAGAGCAGTACAAAACTTCAAAACTCAATTTATTTTAAAAGTGCAGACAACAAGGCTTTGTATGTGAACCTCTATGTGCCTTCAACATTAAAATGGACAGAAAAGGATATAACTGTAATACAAACAACAGCTTATCCAAGGGAAGACCATACGCAATTAACCATTGAAGGTAAGGGTAGGTTTGATCTTAATGTACGTGTCCCACACTGGGCAACCAAAGGATTTTTTGTGGAGATAAATGGGAAGAAAGAAAAAGTTGATGCTGTACCGGGAAGCTATCTCACTCTGAGCCGTAGATGGAAAGACGGGGATACTGTTGAGCTGCGCATGCCATTTAAATTTTACTTAGAACCGGTTATGGATCAGCAAAATATTGCCAGCTTATTTTACGGACCGGTTTTACTGGCAGCCCAGGAAACTGAGCCACGGACCGAATGGCGTAAGGTAACATTAAATGCAGAGGACATAAGTAAATCGATATCAGGTTATCCTGAGCAGCTGCAATTTAATATTGATGGTGTTGTTTTTAAACCATTTTATGAAACGTACGGGCGTCATTCTGTTTACCTGGATGTTAGCTTAGAATAGGGTAAATGAATGACTGACAGATTGTAGGGTTAAGATTTATTGTCTAATAACCTAATCGCGTAGGAGGAAAATAAAATAGTTTTCCTCCTATTTTATTTTCCGTCCTCGCACACCACCGTACGTACCGTTCGGTATACGGCGGTTCCTTAAT
>JAWLFR010000174.1:0-3902 GCA_041685495.1 Bacteroidales bacterium | reverse complement strand
ATGTACTTGTAAGGAATCATTCCTATGCCCACTACCGCAAAGGGGAAATAATATTCAAGGAAGGTGAAAGGCCAACTGGACTGATAAGCCTGGCAGGCGGTAAAGTAAAGATATTCAAAGAAGGTGTTGGTGGCCGTGAGCAGATACTGAGGATGATAAAACCTGCCAACCTGCTCGGTTTCAGGTCATTATTTGCCGGTATGGCATATTCAGCCTCGGCAATAGCCATAGAGGATTCAACAATATGCATAATTGAAAAGGATGCCTTCTTTAAGCTGGTGAAGGACAGTCCGGACCTCTCCGTAAAGATAATCAGGATGCTGTCCATGGAACTGGGTTTTTCTAACAGCCGGACTGTATCATTAACACAGAAACATATCCGGGGACGCCTTGCCGAATCACTGATAGTGCTGAAAGACACCTACGGTTATGAAAAGGATGGCAAGACCATAAGGGCTTACCTTTCGAGGGAAGATATAGCCAACCTGTCGAATATGACTACCTCCAATGCTATCAGGACACTTTCCACTTTTGCCTCGGAAAATGTTATATCCATTGACGGCAGAAAAATAAAGATTCTTGATTCACGTAAGCTCGACAGGATAAGCACCCTGGGATAGGCACAGTGACCACTCCGTACCTGCTATTCATAAAGAAATATTCTTTTAACCCTTGAAGGTATCCCGGCAAGTATTTCATAAGGTATGGTATCACATACGGCTGCAACATCATCTATTGATATATTCTCACCGAATATTTCAGCTTCATCACCGGCTTTCAGACCGGTACCGGTAATATCCACCATACACATATCCATGCACACATTGCCTGTAACAGGCAGGTAATGGCCTCCTGCATATACACTGCCCCTTCCCTGGCCCATCAGCCTCCTCAGGCCGTCAGCATATCCGACAGGCAGTATGGCAATAGTACGGCTTCTCTCCCCTGCATCCTTTAATCCGTATCCCACCCCCTCACCGGCCTTTATTGTTTTTACCTGTGATATCCTGGTGCGGAAGGAGGCTGCTGTTTTAAGTCCATCCATTTCTGTCTCGGAGATACCATAGAGGCCTATGCCCAGTCTCACCATGTCAAAGTGGTATTCAGGAAACCTCACTATGCCGGCTGAATTAAGCAGATGCCTCAGAAAGTCAGTGCCTGTCTGCTGTTGTATATAAGCGCTCATCTCCTTAAACCCGGCTGCCTGCCGGTGAGTAATATCGTCCATCGAACTGTCCCATGCAGCAGCCAGGTGGGAAAAAACGGATGCTATCTTCACAGAAGCGCTTTTTTGCAGGGAAGAAAGCAGCCTGTCAATATCTTCTTTCATAAAACCCAGCCGGTGCATACCCGTATCAAGCTTAATATGAATGGGATAATCTATAACCCCATAGCGCTCTGCTTCATCAATAAAAGAATCCAGTATATCCTGGCTGTAAATTTCAGGCTCAAGGTCATACTCCAGTATTGTACCAAGTGAGTACATGTCAGGATTCATCACCATAATACGTTTGGTGATCCCTTTGTCCCTGAGACTGACACCTTCATCAGTATACGCCACCGCAAGAAAATCAACACCGTTATAGGCCAGCCACTCGGAAATCTCCCTTGCCCCTGCACCATAGGCAAAAGCCTTCACCATGGCCATAAGGGCTGTCCCCTTATCCAGATACGACCTGAAGGTATTAAGGTTTGACAGCACAGCATTGAGGTTAACAGTAAGTTGTGTCTGGTGTGTTTTAAGCTCCAGCAGTCTGCCTATACGTTCAAATTCGTACCTCCTTGCCCCTTTAATAAGCACTGCTTCATCCCTGAATCCGGCCGCCGAAAATGAACTAATAAAATCAGGTGTATCCTCATAAAAAACCGTATCGTCCAGGCTGAAATAATCGCGGTAGCTCATCATCTCACTGCCTATGCCAATAAACCTTTTTACTCCCGATTTTCTTATATTATCTGCCACCTCACGGTAAAGCTGCTCCTTGTTCCTGCTGCCCTGTACAAAATCAGACAGTATAAGTGTCATTGGCCTATCCGATATGCCCTTCAGATAATCCAGGGCTATGCGCAGTGAACCCGGATCTGAATTATAATAGTCCTCCAGCAGCAGGCAGTTATTAATGCCATCCTTCCGCTCCATCCTCATGGCCACAGCCTGCAGCTTTTCCACCCCTTCCGCTATCTGCCCTCTGTCCAGCCCAAGAAACAGGAGCACTGCAATAAGGGTAGAGATATTATCAAGCGATGCCCCGTCAGTAAATGGCAGTCTGCATAAAAACTCATTACCTTTATAAACGACCTGTAATGCCGCTCCGTTTTTATTCTGCAGGTCCGGTCTTATTAACACATCGGCTTCATCACTGCTTACAGACCAGGTAAAAAGCCGCTTATCCTTCAGTCGACCGTCCTTCAGTATATTATCACGAATCTTTTCCTTATCAAACGGGTAGATGATGGTGCCTGCATTAACAAAAAGTCCGAGCTTCTCCTTCACCTTTTCATCCATGCTGGCAAAATTCTCCTGGTGCGCCTCGCCTATATGCGTGAATATACCTATGTCGGGCTTTATCATTTTCTCCAGTCTTGCAATCTCACCCGGCTCTGACATTCCCGCCTCTATCACGGCGCTATGGTATTCATTATCCAGGGCCCATAGCGACAGTGGCACTCCCACCTGCGAGTTATAGCTACGCGGACTCCTTATCACAGTCTCATACTTCCCAAGTATACCGGATAGCCATTCCTTGATTATTGTTTTACCGTTGCTTCCCGTAACTGAAATAAGGCGTCCCTGGTATTGATCCCTTTTCCATGCAGCCAGCTTCTGCAGGGCAGACAGGCTGTTATCCGAAACAATAAAAGCCGCACCCGGATATTTATCCGGCTCATAGCTGAAATGATTCCTGTTTACCAGGAACACTCTTAACCCCGACTCATACAATGCCGGTATATAATTATGTCCGTCGTGCTTATCCCCTTTCAGGGCTATGAACATTATGCCTTCAGACAGATCAGACACCTTCCTGCTGTCTATCAACAGTTCCGATACCTCATGCCCGGCCTCGCCGGCCAGATCAGAGTCCGTAATCGCTGCAACAGTCTTTACATCTATCTTCAATTTTCCTCCTTTGATTCAGAAAGTTTAATAAAACAATTCCTGCACAGTGGCTTATACAGGTTCTGCTCGCCAAGCATCACCACATCCTTACTGGCCGTTTTCCTGAAAGAATAATTGGCAAGGTTACCACACTCAACACATATGGCATGCACCTTGGTAACATAATCTGCAACGGCTATTATATCAGGCATGGGTCCGAATGGCTTTCTGCTGAAATCCATGTCAAGTCCGGCCACTATCACCCTCACACCCCTGTCCGCCAGCTCATTACAGACGTCCACTATACCGCTGTCAAAAAACTGTGCTTCATCAATGCCAATAACCTGCACATCCGATGAGAGAAGCAGTATCATGGAAGCATTCTCCACAGGGTTGGATGTAATGGTACGGTCATCATGGGATACCACAAAGCTGTCTGAATACCTTGTATCCAGGGCAGGCTTATATATTTCAACCTTAAGACCTGCAATCCTGGCCCTTTTAAGCCTCCTGATCAGTTCTTCCGTTTTACCGGAAAACATCGATCCCGCAATAACCTCTATTGATCCGCGTTTATTTACATGGTCAATAGAATTCTCAAGAAAATGCATTGAGCATAAATGTTTATGACACCCTTATAATTTCCGTCAAGGTAAATATTAATTACCTTTGCAAAGTAAAGAAAAATGATTTTAAATAAAACCTGGTAAATGGATCTCAAATCAGTTATCAATATTATTCTAGGGGATCTGAAGGAAGCCGCCGATCTTATGGACGAGCTTAAAAATAAGCCCGAATACCCGGA
>JAWLFR010000049.1:0-16137 GCA_041685495.1 Bacteroidales bacterium | reverse complement strand
ATAACGAGGTAAATCACCTGCTACAGCTGGAAAAGACGGAGCAGGCATTTTTTACCGCCCCTGATACCTGCTATGCAGGTGAAACCATTAGTCTGGATGCCTCAGAGACATACCTGCCGGGATGGGATATCTCCGAGTATTACTGGAATTTTGATGATGGTACGGCTGATACCGGCATGAATGTTGACAAGACCTACCTGAGTGCAGGCTCTTATAATATACAGCTGATAGTCAGCGCACCTCCCGATGAGGACGGGAATGTGAGGGAAACATGTGTTTCCAAAGATATAGTGGTGAGGGAAAGGTGATTTGACTAATTATACTATTTTTGCAATGTCTATGAGGTGTGTGAATAATATATACAGATTAGTGATTACGGGCTGTTTGTTTTTGGTAAGCTTAACAGGCCTGGCACAACCTGTGCCTGCTGCTGATGAGAATATACCCTACCTGATGACCTTTGGCAGTGATGGCGAGACATCATGGGGCGACGATGATTTTTCGCAGACATTTTTCTTTAAGATACCCAGAACGTATTCAAGGCCTTTTTATATAAGGGTGTATGACCCTGATATAGGAGGGGAGATTGATGAGATTAATGGCGTGTGGGATACCAGGATGCAGTATTCTGTTTACGGGGGCGATGAGGCCTGGAGTCATGATGATGCAAAAGGCATAGAGCCGACAGGTAATTATGACAGTGGCACACTGCTGGCTTCTAAAATATTTGGTGAAGACAACAGCTATGATGATGACTGGTATACCTTCGGCCCTTTTAACCCTACCGAAGGTGAGCTGGTTGAGGAATTTGATGGTTATATATTCAAAGTAATATGTGACGGTCTATCAGGTGATGATGGTAATCTTTACAGGTACTTCCTCAGCACGGAGCCTGAGGAGAACAGGCCCATTGAGGATGGCAATGCCTTTACCTATGAGTACTCTTTTCGTATGTGGAATAATTCAGATAATATCTCACATATTTACCCATATATTGACACGGCAACAATATTTGTCAAGCAGGTTAATTTTGACTGGGATAATGATGGTTATATCAGGGTTGTTTCGCGTGTGAAGCGCGGACTGCTGGCTGATGTCTCCGGTGAGGACGAATGGGCGGAAAGCAAGGTTAAGATAGATGCGGAAGAAATAAATTCATCCCTCGATTTTCAGTTTATAAAACGAAAATCACCACTGGTAAGGAATAATAACGTGGTTATCTCCGTTGAGAACCAGTATGGTGAGTATCTTGAGTTTTTTACCGTTCCCATCGGGGGTGTTCCCGTATATGATCCCAGTATAATAGTAAACCCAATAGAAAAATAGCAGGTTAATGGTCCGGAAGCTTCTGTTAAAAAATACGATAATATCTCTTTTGTTGTCGTTTATATCTCTCTTATCCTTTGCACAAACTTACCAGTTTAAGAATTATGGTGTTAACGAAGAGCTTCCGCATCCTTTTGTTTATACGGTTAACCAGGACAATAACGGTTTTATCTGGATTGGCACGGGCAACGGCCTGTGCCGTTTTGACGGATATGACTTTCACATGTCTTATTTGTCCGACTCACTGGAGACAGCCTTTCCTCTTTCATCATTTGAGACAGCCGGAGGTGTGATATACTTTGGTTTTAATGATGGTTCTGTATATTATACGGATAACGGTGAGATGAAAAAGGTGCCGGGCATAGATGTTGTGCGGGTAAATGATATTGTTGAGAACGGTGAGTCAGAGATATTCATAATCAGCCAGAGCAAGGGGATATATCTCTTCGACCCGTCAAACCCGGAAGAAGCGAAATCCCTTAATAACCCTGTGGATGAGTTTCTGTATAGTGCGGCTTTTACAAGTGATGGCAATATGCTGCTGGGAACACAGAACGGTCTTGCTTTATGCAGCTATTATAATGGTGAACTGAAGCTTATAACTGAAGCTGAGGAGCTGACATATTACAAGGTGCAGGATATAAGGCAGAGTGTTAACCCGGAGCTTTTTTTTATAGGCACTGAAGATAACGGCCTGTATGTGGCAGACTGCAGTAATGGGGGAATTATTACGGACCGGGTAAGTGAAGAGGCTATTTTTACCCGTACCCGTATACAGTCGATGATGCTTGATAAGTCAGGGACATTATGGATATCTACTTTTGGCAGGGGACTGGTTAAAGCTGTTACGGACAGCCTGACAGCAGGCATACAGGAGCATGAGCTTATTGACAGGAATTCCGGTCTGATCAGCAATGATATAAAGATTACTTATGAGGATGACTGGGGTAATATATGGATTGGGCATTTTGGTAATGGTGTTTCTGTATTAAGCTCTGATGCATATAAATTCTACAGGCCGGATAATGAAGGTGTTGAAAATGATATTATTTATGTGGGTGAGTACCAAAGCAGTGTCTTTGCAGCTACTGAATCAGGATATTACCTCTTTGACCTTGAACAGGAAGAAGTGACCGGCTATACCGATCTGAGCCGCCAGGTGGATATGGCCAGGATATCTGATTACCTTATCAACGATGACGGCTCAATGCTTATAGGAACCGAAGGTCAGGGCGTATACAGGCGTGACAGTCAGGGCCGGACTGAGCTCTTCTTCAGGTCCGACAATAACCTTGAGAATTATATCTCTGACATAATTGATGAAGGAGGATATATATGGCTTGGAACAAGGAGCGGTATAATTATTATTGACAAAAAGACGGGAAGCAGCAGGCGCTATACCACATCAGAACAACTGCCACATAATAATATCAGGCAGCTGGTGCCTGACGGGAAAGGAAATGTTATTATTGCCACCGAAGCGGACAGACTCTATTTTTTGAATCCTGAACAGGGTGTAACAACAGGGAAAGCCATTATTCGCGGTGGTATGAGAACTTTATTCCAATCCTTTGATATTGACAGGAGGGGAAAGATATGGGGAGCCACAGAAACGACAGGTGTTTATTTTTTCGAAAATGATTCGGTATGGGGTGTCACAGAGCGCAGCGGCCTTTATAGAAATAACTGCTACAGCCTCTTATGCGATGGCAATAATAATGTATGGATAGGGCACCAGGGCGGTATTTCCTTTTATAACCAGGGTCTTGATGTGATAAGGACATTCGAGGATATCTTCAGCTCTGGTGCCAGCTGCAATGATAATGCGATATATGAGACATCACAGGGCTATGTGCTTATCGGTACAACTGAAGGTTTCATGGTGTATGATCCGGGTAAAGACAAGTCGAAGATTTATCCGCCGAGAACCAATATTCTGTCCATAAGCATAAATGATAAAAAAGTGCCGGTGCAGGATGAATATAACCTTCCTTACAGTGCGCGCTACACTGTAAAGATCGATTATGTCGGACTGAACTACTCGGACCCTGATAAGGTATACTACAGGTATAGCATGGAGAATTATGATAACCAGTGGTCTGATGCTACCAAGGACCGGACTGCCACCTATGTGCTGAACGATGGCAGCTATAACTTTAATGTACTGTCATACAGCTATGACGGTATTTCCGATAACCAGATAGAAAGCTTTGTTATTAATATCAGGAAACCCCCCTGGAGAACATGGTGGTTTATCACATCAGGTCTTATTTTGCTTGTAGGTATTGTTACTGTTATCATCAAGATCAGGGAGAGATCACAGGCAAGGGTGAAAAAATATCTCGAGGATGAGCTTGCTGAACGCACAAGGGAAGTTGTTTCCCAAAAAGATGAGATAGAGTATCAGAACAGGGAGATCACTGACAGTATTAATTACGCTCAGCGCATACAGGCCAGCCTGCTGCCACCTGTAAAAAAGCTTGATGATATTTTCAAGGGAGCATTCGTGTTTTACCGTCCGCGCGACATAGTCAGCGGCGATTTTTACTGGTTTGATATGCTGAGTGAGGAGAAGATAATAATCGTATGCGCCGATTCAACCGGTCACGGAGTGCCGGGAGCCTTTATGTCAATGATAGGCTCAGCCTTACTGCAGGAGATTATTAACAGGAAAGAGATAACAAGGCCTTCAGAGATACTCAAAACACTCGACAGGGAGATAAGTACTACCCTTAACCAGACAGGCGATGATAAATCAAATGACGGCATGGACATGACGGTGTGTGAGTTTAACCCGAAAACACGGCTTCTCAGGTTTGCCTCCGCTCTCAGGCCTGTTATCCTGGTTATGGATGGGGAGCAGTATTATATCAGGGGTAACAAGAGCTCGGTGGGTGGTGAATATATGGGTGAGAAATATTTTGATGACCAGGAATACTACCTGAAGGAGAATGATATTGTGTATATATTCTCTGATGGTTACCCGGATCAGTTTGGTGGACCTGACGGCAAGAAGCTTAAAATGGTAAGGTTGAAAAGGCTCCTTGAGGAGATAAAAGATCTCAGCATGGAAGAGCAGCACAGGAGGGTCAGTGATTATTTTGATGAATGGAAAGGAGACCTTGAGCAGGTTGATGATGTGCTGTTAATGGCTATTAAGGTTTAAATTCAGAGTAAGAGGATATTATTCCTCAATGATGCATGGCCCCTTCAGGCTGAAAGGTATCTCACAGCTGCTGGCGACATTGCTTTCATGTCCCGCCCTGTCCCTTATATAAAAGTCATATCGTATGGTGTCGTTTATGTCATAGAAAAAGTACAGGAAGGTGATCTCCACCGTACCCTGCAAAACCCTGTTCTGTCCCTCCCTCTCAATGAAAGGTATCCTGTATGCAGAGGGCCTGTTGGGATCAGACTCATCAACCTCAGTGAATGCATTATTTTCTTTTTTAAGGAGTGTAAAAAACAGGTTGGTGGTATCTGTCTGCTCTTCGCCGGGTTGTTCCAGTCCTATATCCCCGTCCCCGTCCTCAAAATAAAACTCCAGTCGGCCTGCTTTGGCGGGATTACCAAGCATATCAACAGTGTCATACATTATAAACTGCCTGAATTCCACAGCAGGCTCCGGGGGCAGCTGTCTTATCTTCTCACAGCCCTGGAAGAGGGGAAGCAATATGATCAATAAAAATAATGATGGAGCAAACTTTTTCATACTATGCCGGGTATCAAAAATTAAACCAAAGTAGTTATTTTTTTCTGAAAAAAATCTTCAGCGGAACCCCTGTGAATTCAAATTTTTCTCTCAGGCGGTTTTCGAGGTAGCGCCTGTATGGCTCCCTGAGATACTGCGGATGGTTGCAAAAGAAGGCAAATGCAGGATAAAAAGTAGGCAGCTGGCTTATATATTTAATCTTTATGTATTTGCCCTTGACAGCAGGCGGCGGGTTTTTTTCTATTAGAGGCAGAAGATAATTATTCAATGCGGAGGTGCTGATCTTTCTTATACGGTTATTATACACCATTATGGCCTCACTGACAACCCTGTGTATCCTCTGTTTATTAATTGCCGAGATAAAAAGTACGGGATAATCGGTAAAAGGAGCAGTCCTGTTGCGGATAATTTTTTCCATAACCCTGGCCGAGTTGGAATCTTTCATGGCAAGGTCCCATTTATTTACCAGCAGCACAAGTCCCTTATTATTGCTCAGGATAATATTCATTATGCTCAGGTCCTGCGACTCAATGCCCAGTGTGGCATCTATCATAAGCAGGCAGACATCTGAATTCTCTATGGCCCTTACGGCCCTCAGCGTTGAGTAGAATTCAATGTCTTCATTTACCCGTGCTTTCTTGCGCATACCCGCTGTATCAACCAGAAAGAAGTCATTCTGGTATTTTTTGTAACGTATGAAAACCGAATCCCTGGTTGTCCCGGCCACAGGGGTTACAATATTCCTGTTCTCCCCGGTCAGTGAGTTAAGCAATGATGATTTGCCAACATTGGGCCTTCCCACAACAGCTATACGGGGGAGCTCCTCTTCTTCTTCCTCCTTTTCAACCGGCAGCACCTCAACTATCCTGTCAAGAAGGTCACCTGTACCGGCCCCGTTGGTAGAGGATACGGGAAAATAATCACCCAGTCCCAGTTTATAAAACTCTGCAGCATCAAGCAGCCGGATATTATTATCAACCTTATTAACAATAAGGATGACATCCTTACCCGAGCGCCTCAGCAAATTGGCGACCGAGGCATCAAGATCCGTGAGTCCCGCTGATACGTCAACCATAAACAGTATCAGCGCTGCCTCCTCAATGGCTATATCAACCTGCCTGTTTATCTCGCTCTCAAAAACATCATCGGAGTCTTTAACATAGCCGCCGGTGTCGATAAGCGAAAATATGCTTCCGTTCCAGCTAACCCTGCCATAATGACGGTCGCGGGTAACGCCGCTCTGCTGGTCAACAATGGCCTCCCTCGATTCGGTGAGCCTGTTAAAAAGTGTCGATTTGCCAACATTGGGCCTTCCTACTATAGCTACTATCCTGTTCATATTTCCTTTCTAATATCCGAATTTTTTAAGCGAGCCCGGCCTGTCGCGCCAGTCCTTTGTTACTTTTACATACATCTCCAGGAACACTTTTCTGCCGATAAATTCCTCAATGTCCTTCCTCGCTTCAGTGCCTGTTTTTTTCAGCATCTTTCCCCTGTGACCTATAATAATGCCTTTCTGGCTTTCCCTTGTTACATGAATAAGGGCCCGTATGTTTACGATCTTATCTTTCTCTTCATAACTTTCTATCTCAACCTCCACCGAATATGGCACCTCTTTGCGGTAGTTTTTCAGGATTTTTTCCCGTATTATTTCTGTTACAAAAAACCTCTCGTGCCTGTCTGTTAACTGGTCTTTTGGGAAATAGGCCGGCCCTTCGGGCAGCTTGCTTATAATAAGGTCAAAAAGGTTATTGATATTGAATTTTTCTTTTGCTGAAACAGGCACTATTACGGCTTCAGGCATAATGTTTTTCCAGCTGTCAAATAATGAATCGAGCTGCTCCTGTGTGCCCAGGTCTATTTTGTTAATAACCAGTATCACCGGGATATCCGAATTGATTATCCTGTCCAGGGTCTCCCTGTTCTTGTCTTTTTTCTCTTTTACATCGGTGACATATACTATAAGATCGGCATCGGTAATAGCTATGTTTACCGATTGCATCATTGCTTCCTGTAATTTATAACCCGGCTTTATTATCCCCGGGGTGTCTGAGTACACGATCTGAAAATCATCACCACTCACTATACCAAGTATCCTGTGCCTTGTGGTTTGTGATTTAGATGTTATGATAGACAATTTTTCGCCGACAAGGGCATTCATTATGGTCGATTTTCCCACGTTGGGATTACCAAGTATATTAACAAAACCCGATTTGTGAACCATCTTTATTATGTTACCTCTTTAAAATATTAACCTCTTTGAATGAGAGGTGCCTCCATTTTCCTCTTGGCAGGTTTTTCTTTGTCAGCCCGGCAAAGTACACCCTGTCAAGTTTTTTAACCTTATACCCCAGTGCCTCGAACATCCGCCTGACCACCCTGTTCTGTCCGGAATGCAGTTCAATGCCTACCTGTGTTTTATCTTCATTGTCAGGGTATGCAACGGCATCGGCTGCCACTGTTTCCTCTTCTATATTTACCCCTTCAGTGAGCTTAATCATATCATTCCGTGTAAGCGGCCTGTTAAGGTGTACATGGTATACTTTCTTTTTTCTCTGTGAAGGGTGGGTCAGCTTCCTTGTGAGTTCCCCGTCGTTGGTGAACAGTAATAATCCGGTGGTTTCACGGTCAAGCCTGCCAACGGGATATACTCTCTCAGTGCATGCACCCTTTATCAGCTCGGTAACCAGCTTATCGGCATGCGGGTCATCAAGGGTGCTTACATAACCGGCCGGTTTATTAAGCAGTATATATACTTTTTTCTCCGGGTTCAGTAATTTTCCCTTATACTCCACCCTGGCATCCGGACTCACCTTTGTA
The DNA here is from genome assembly GCA_041685495.1 of Bacteroidales bacterium. Taxonomy (GTDB): domain Bacteria; phylum Bacteroidota; class Bacteroidia; order Bacteroidales; family VadinHA17; genus UBA9300. Next base: position 8,279 of record JAWLFR010000049.1, on the reverse strand, counting down.
CCCAGGTCGGTAACTGTCTGGCCGTCAACCTTTATCTCCCCGGCGGAAATCAGGTTGTCGGCATCCCGGCGACTGCAGACGCCACTGTTGGAAATGTACTTATTAAGCCTCATCATTTCCCGGTCCCCGGCACCTTCTTTTTTCACTCTCTTTTCCCGGTCCCCGGCACCTTCTTTTTTCACCCTTTTTTCCGGGTCCCCGGCACCTTCTTTTTTTACTCTCTTTTCCCTGTCCTTCATTGTTTTATAATTTCGGACTGCAAAGTTACGATTATTTGGGCATTAATCCACTATTACTCCTTGCCGGCTGTTTTTTATCCCTTTATCAGTATTAAAACCGGGATGAAACTAAGGACATAATGAACATTTTTGCAATTTTGTTATAAGGATACCCGGGCTGAAAGTAATATCATAATGATTATTTTTGCATTTTTGACAGGGCAAATCCATACGGAACAAAACGATTAATTATGACATTGATTAAATCCATATCAGGTATAAGGGGAATAATAGGGGGCAGACCAGGTGAGGGACTGAGCCCGGTTGACATCATAAAGTTTACGGCTGCCTACAGTGAATGGATACAGCGCAGTAAAACAGGTAAAAGATGCAGGCTTATCCTGGGCAGGGATGCCAGGCCTACGGGTGAGATGATAAGCAGGCTGGTTTCAGGCACCATTGCCTCAATGGGTGTTGATGTAATTGATCTTGGCCATGCCACCACCCCTACAGTGGAGATCGCTGTTACCGGTGAGGAAGCTGACGGGGGTATAATAATTACAGCCAGCCATAACCCCGTACAGTGGAATGCTCTTAAATTGCTTAATGATAAGGGTGAATTTATATCTGCCGAGGATGGTGAGCAGATACTTGAGATAGCAGCTAATATGGATTACAGTTTTGCCGGATACGAAAAGACGGGCTCCATAAGTACAAATAAAGACTACCATACAAAGCATATTGATTTGGTCCTTGCAATGCCGGGGGTCAATATTGAAAAGATCAGAAGCCGTGATTTTACAGTGGCAGTGGACTGTGTTAACTCAGTGGGAGGACTGGTACTACCTGAATTGCTGGAAAAACTGGGGGTGAAGAAGGTGGTGGAGCTTTATACCAGTCCAACGGGACTGTTCCCTCATAATCCGGAGCCGCTGCCTGAAAATCTTAAGGCCCTCTCCTCCGCAGTACTTGATAATAATGCGGATGTTGGCTTCGTGGTGGACCCTGATGTTGACAGGCTGGCAGTTATATCCGAAGATGGAACAAGCTTTAATGAGGAATACACCCTGGTGGCCTGCGCCGATTATATACTGTCAAAAAAGGGAGGCGACACCGTAAGTAATATGTCATCAAGCAGGGCGCTGAGGGATGTAACAGAAAAGCATGGTGGCAGATGGTATGCCTCGGCGGTGGGGGAAGTGAACGTGGTGGCAAAGATGAAAGAGGTAAATGCGGTAATAGGAGGTGAAGGTAATGGCGGTGTGATATATCCACCCCTGCACTACGGGCGTGATGCCCTTGCCGGGATAGCCTTATTCCTTTCACTGCTGGCAGAGAGTGGTAAGAGCTGCTCGGAGCTGAGGAACACATATCCTTCTTATGTTATTTCTAAAAACAGGCTTGAACTGTCTGAGGGTATTGATCCTGATATGATCATCAAAGAGATAGAAAAGGAGTTGTCAGATGATGTGGTAAACCGCGAAGATGGATTGCTGATGGAAAATGAAAATGGCTGGGTGCAGGTGAGGAAGTCAAATACCGAACCCATATTGAGGATCTATTCGGAGGGCAGAACGAAGGAAGATGCCGATAAACTTGCCGGACAGATCATAAAAATTGTTAAAAAGCATACCTGAACGATACTTATTTATTTTTTGTGGAATAAAAACCTGCTAAGCTTTGTCACTAAATATGGTGGAACAAAACCCGGGTTTCACTGTTAATTATCGTTAAACAGGCTGTTAATATTAATTACATTGAGTGAAACAGTCATGTTTTTTTAATAATTTCGGACAATTTTTGATTGGTATAAATTTTAAAAATAATGAAGAAGACATTAATCATCTCAGGAATAGTAGTGGCAGTTGCAATAATAGGGCTGATAATTTTTAACCGTCTTACAAAGAAGGATGAAACAGGTCAGCTTTTTGCTGAAGCCACAAAGGGTAAATTTGAAATCCTTGTATCCACAACAGGTGAATTGCAGGCAGAAAATTCAACCGACATAGAAGGGCCCGAGGGACTCGGAGGCAGGAGGATGAGGTTCAGGAATATAGCTATACAGGACCTGGTCCCTGAAGGAACGGTAGTGCAGAAAGGTGATTACGTGGCTAGACTTGACAGGTCGGAAGCTGACAATAACCTGAAGGATGAGCTGGATGAGATGGAGCAGATGGAGAATGATTATGAGATGAAAAAGCTCGATACCACAATCACCCTGGGCGATCTGAGGGATGACCTGCTTAACCTTAAATTCAACATGGAAGAAGCGGAGATAACACTCGAACAGTCAAAGTATGAGCCTCCCACTACCATACGCCAGAACAGGATCAACCTGGATAAGGCAGAGAGGGCATATGAGCAGGCCGTAAAGAATTATGAGCTTAAAGAGCAGCAGGCAAGGGCCGATATGAGGGAAGCAAGCCTGGAGCTGAGGAAGCAGAGACAGACAGTGCAGGATATGCAGGATGTGCTGGAAGAGTTTACCGTAACCGCACCGGCCGGGGGAATGGTTATCTATAAGAGAGAATGGGGCGGTGAGAAGCGTAAGGTAGGATCGAATATCAGTCCGTGGGACCCCGTGGTGGCTACCCTGCCTGATTTCTCCTCCATGATATCCAGGACCTATATCAACGAGATAGATATCAGTAAGGTCAGTGAGGGACAGAAAGTGAGAATAAATGTTGATGCTTTTCCTGGAAAGGATTATACCGGCAAGGTTATGAGTGTTGCCAATATAGGCGAACAGCTCCCTAATGCAGATGCCAAGGTTTTTGAGGTAATAATTAAACTCGATGAGGTGGAGTCCATACTCCGTCCTTCCATGACCACAGGCAACCAGATAGTAACAGACTCATATGATGATGTCGTATCTATACCACTTGAATGTGTGCATGCTACCCAGGACAGCATACCCTATGTTTACAGGAAGAATAAGGTCAGGCAGATCGTTGTGCTGGGACCGTCGAATGAAAACAGGGTGATTGTGGAAGAGGGGGTTGAAGAAGGCGAATTGCTTTTTCTGAGTATGCCCGAGGAGGCTGAGGAGTTTAAGGTGCAGGGCGAGGAACTGATAGAGATAATAAAGGAAAAGAAGAGACAGAGGCTGGAAGAAGAAAAAAAGAGAGAAGAGGAAATTATTGAACAACAAAATAACAGGCAGGGTTCAAGGCAGATGAGCCCTGAGATGAGGGAGAGGTTACAGAATATGAGTGAAGAGGAAAGGGAGCAGATGAGAAACTCTATGCAGGGCAGGGAAGGGGGCCGTGAAGGCGGCAACCAGCAGGAACAACCCGTCAGTCAGTGATGAGTCTGAACACCGGTTTAATTTATTAGCTTATTGATATGATAAAAAGATATTTTCATAATGTTATTATTGCCTTTGAAGCAATACTGGCAAACAAGCTCAAATCAGTGCTTACTGCCCTGGGTATTATTTTCGGAGTGGCCGCAGTTATCAGTATGCTGGCCATAGGGAAAGGAGCCCAGCAGGAAATACTGGAGCAGATCAAGATGGTGGGGGTGAATAATATACTGATAAATCCTATAATTGATACAGATGAGTCATCCGATGAAGAGGGGGAGAGGCAGCAGGAAAAATTCTCGCCCGGACTCACACTGAGGGATATGGAGGCTATAAAAGCTGTCCTGCCCTCGATGAAAAGGATAAGCCCTGAGATATCGTTTAATTCAACTGTGGTTCTGAACGGCATGAATTATTCTGCCAAGCTGGTAGGTGTGAAGAATGATTATTTTGATCTGTATAACCTGCCACTGAATCATGGCAATTATTTTAATGATTACCAGGAGGAGCATGGTGTCCAGGTCTGCCTTATTGGCGCCAATATAAGGGCCAAATTTTTCAGCCAGGTTGATCCCGTTGGACAGTACATCAAATTCGACGGCGTATGGCTTAAGGTGATAGGGGTGCTGGAAAGGACGAATGTAGACCTTACAGGCTTTGAAGAGGCTGGTGTGAATGTGTATAATGATAATATATATATTCCTGTTAAAACAATGCTGATGAGGTACCAGAACAGGGAACTGCTTAACAGGAAGCTTACAAGTGAGGTTTCCACCCGGGTCAGGAGTATGGGACACGGAAGAGTCACAGTGTCAGGTGGTTCGGATCCCGGACAGTCATCTTCAACTAATTATCACCAGCTTGACAGGATAGTGGTACAGGTGGATGAGACTGAAGATATCCAGCCTTCAACGGAAGTGCTCAGCCGTATGATCCTCAGGAGGCACCAGGGCGTGAAGGATTTTGAGATAACGGTACCTGAACTGCTTCTCAAGCAACAGCAGAGAACAAAGGATATTTTTAATATAGTGCTCGGTGCAATAGCCAGCATATCACTGGTGGTGGGAGGTATAGGCATAATGAATATTATGTTTGCATCGGTAATGGAGCGGATAAAGGAGATTGGCACACGCATGGCCATAGGGGCAAAGAAAATGGATATAGTGGTGCAGTTCCTTTCAGAAGCGGTGCTTATCAGTGTGACGGGCGGACTCATAGGTATATTCCTGGGAGTTATTTTGTCCAGGCTGATAAATGAAATAGCGGGTATACTTACAATAGTATCTCCCTTCTCTGTCATAATAGCCTTCGGTGTATCCGCAGCAGTTGGTGTTATTTTCGGATATTCGCCGGCAAAGAGGGCTTCGGAGAGAGATCCCATAGAATCACTCAGGTACGAATAAAAAAATCAATCAATAAATGAAAAGGATAATTTTTTCACTGGCAGTTATATTTTTTATAAGCTCAGCCGGTATAATACATTCACAGGACCTTAAAAGGCTGACACTGGATGAGGTACTGGTACTGGCAGAGGAACAATCATTGCAGGCCATACTGGCCAAACATATGTTCAGGGCCAACTACTGGCAGTTCCGTACATTCAAGGCAGAATACCTTCCTTCACTTACCTTTACCGGCACACTGCCCGAATATAACAGGATATATGAGAAGGAATATGATTACAGTACAGGTAATGAATATTATGTGGAAAAGAATTCAAACAGTATTTCAGGCCGGCTATCTCTTTCACAGAATATAGGCCTTACGGGTGGCAGCGTGTCCCTTGAATCCGATTTCAGGCGTTTCAATGTTATCACTGAGGACGGGTCAACACAGCAATATATATCAACTCCCGTAAGCATAAACTATAACCAGCCCCTTTTCAGGTTTAATGAACTCAAATGGCAGAAAGAAATTGAACCCCTCAAATACGAAGAAGCTAAAAAGGAATACCTTGAGGCCGTTGAGCAGGTTCATGTATCTGCCGTCCGCAGGTTTTTCCAGCTGGCCCTGGCGCAGATCAATATGGAGATAGCAGACATAAATTATGCCAATGCCGACACCCTTTATAATATAGCCCAGGGGAGGTATAACCTGGGCACCATTGCCGAGAATGAACTGCTTCAGATGGAGCTGTCATTTCTTAATGCCGAAACATCCAGGAACGAGGCTTATAATAACCTCAATGATATGAAGCAGAGGCTGTCGTCTTTCCTGGGTTATACTGAGAATGTGCAGATAGAGCTTGTTATACCCAATGAGATACCCACCTTTGATGTTAACGGTGAACAGGTACTTAACCTGGCTCTTGAGAATAACCCGGAAATGCTGTCACAGGATATACAGTTGCTTGAGGCCGAAAGGGACGTAGCCCAGGCAAAGGCAGAGAAAGGTCTCAATGCCAATATGAATGTAAGCTTTGGCCTTCAGGGACAGTCTGATATTATCCCGGGTGCATACCAGTCACTTGATGATCAGCAGCGTATAAGCATCGGCCTTACAATACCCATTATGGACTGGGGGTTGAGGCGGGGACGCCATCGTATGGCTCAGTCATCCCAGGAAGTAACCAGGACACAGGTGCAGCAGTCGCTTATCGATTTTGAGCAGCAGCTCTTCCTTGATGTTGCACAGTTTAACCTCCAGGAGAACCAGGTGCGTATAGCCGCCAAATCAGACACAGTGGCAATGGAAATGTACGAAGTGACCAAGCAAAGGTTCCTTATCGGCAATGTTGATGTGCTTGAACTGAATAATGCCGATACAAAGAAAGATGAAAACAAGAGGGCTTATATACAGGCATTGCAGAATTACTGGACATATTATTATAATATGCGCAGCCTTACACTCTATGATTTCGAGGCCGATAAGCCTATTGAGGTAGACTTTGACAGCCTGGTGGAGTAAGAGAATCTTTGACAATGATAAGCGCGTTGTCACACCCGTTTAATGCATGCTGTTATTATAAGCCTAAGTATTAAATCTTTTTGGAAAAATTTAATATCTTTGCCCGTCCGTTAAAAGGACGCTGATAGCGTATTGGATTTTTCGATAATAAAAAAATACTTACAAATGCAAAACAAAGGAGCTATTCTGTTTTTAGCCATAGCATTAGCACTGGTAACAGTATACCAGCTTTCGTTTACTGTTGCTTCATACAGTGTTAAGCAAGAAGCCAAAGATTATGCTGACGGGAACCTCAATAAAGAAGTTACATATCTCGATTCCATAGCATCACTCCCAAAAAGTGAATGGAGCTTCCTTGGTAATACATTCAAGGAGGTACAGACAAAAGAGATAAACCTGGGCCTCGACCTTAAAGGAGGTATGAATGTGACACTTGAGGTATCGGTGGAGGAGATAGTCAGGGCACTTTCAAATTACAGTGATGACGAAACCTTTAACCAGGCAATTGCTATGGCCAGGGAGAAGCAAAAGGAGAGCCAGAGGAATTTTATTGAGCTCTTCGGTGAGTCTTTTGAGGAGATCGATCCCAATGCAAGTCTGGCCGGGATTTTCGGTACCATGGAACTGCGTGATAAGGTTAACTTTAACTCAAGCAATGAAGAAGTTCTTGATGTTTTGCGTGAAGAGGCAGAGGGAGCCATTGATAATGCCTTTAATATACTGCGTAGCAGGATTGACAGGTTCGGTGTTACACAGCCTAATATATCACGGCTGGAGGATAGGGGACGTATACTTGTTGAATTACCGGGCGTGAAAGACCCGCAGAGGGTGAGAGAACTCCTGCAGGGTACGGCTGAACTGCAATTCTGGGAGACATATAATAACAGCGAAGTTATAGGCTACCTGATGGAGGCAAATGACCTTCTGGTGTCAATAAGGGCTGATATGGAGGCACTGCAGGCTGAGGAGAGCGAAGATGCTGAAAGTACAGCGGAAGAAGGGGAGGCATCATCAATTGAAGATTTGCTGGACAGTGAAGAGCAGCAGGATACTACAGCCGGTGAGACACTGCTGGATATATTGAGTGACACAACTGAGGCGGGTGAGGATGAGAGCCGTGATCAGTGGGATTCACAGAACCCATTATTTGCTGTTCTCAATCCTGCTGTTACCCGGGAAGGTGAACCCCTGCCCGGATCAGTGATAGGCTATTCTCACTACCAGGATACCTCTAAAGTCATGGATATCCTGAATATGGATCGGATAAGATCACTTTTCCCCCGGGATTTACGTTTTTACTGGAGCTCTGATCCCATGAGCGGCGATGAGACGGAAAGTATATACCAGTTGCATGCCATTAAGGTCACAACACGCGACGGACGTCCGCCGCTTGATGGTGACGTGGTTACCTCAGCCAGGGTTTCGTACGGACAGACTGGTTCTTCAGCCAAGGTGGATATGTCGATGAATGCAGAAGGAGCACGTACATGGGCAAGGCTGACAGGCTCCAACATAGGAAGGGCCATTGCTATTGTGCTTGACGGCTATGTGCGTTCAGCACCCAGTGTTTCTTCAGAGATAAAGGGCGGTTCATCGGAGATAACAGGCGACTTTACCATTGAAGAGGCAGAAGACCTCGCCAATATTCTTAAGTCAGGTAAACTGCCTGCACCCGCACGCATCATCAATGATACCGTTGTTGGTCCGTCGCTGGGAAGGGAAGCCATAACAGCAGGCCTCAACTCATTCCTTATAGCATTTGTTATAGTAATGTTGTATATGGTATTTTACTACAGTCGCCGTGCCGGACTGGTAGCCGATATAGCCCTTATAGTCAATATGTTCTTTAT
>JAWLFR010000173.1:0-3921 GCA_041685495.1 Bacteroidales bacterium | reverse complement strand
TGATCTTTGCTTTTTACATTATCCCTCAGGTCTTTCTTCAGAAATTCAAGACTCATCTCCGGATCCCTGAAGCTTTCTTTAAAATAGTGACACCATTCACAATCCGGATCCCATTCCAGTCCCGGATAGATACCCAGGGCAACAAAATGGTATTCCCCTACATCCCAGCTGTAATGAAGACCATTCTCAGAGACAGCAGTGAGGGCATCACGCAAGCGATTCCTCTCCCGTATACTTTCTCTTACTATACCATCAATATTACCATCGTGGTTACCAGGTAATTCATACACCGGGTATTTGAGCTCAGATTCACCATTCAAACCAAAAGCTGATACAAAGTTGTTCCACTGTGGCTCAGTTCCATCCTGTGTAATATCTCCCAGCACAAGAACCGAGTTGATCCCTGTCCCTGCTTCAGTGTTGTCTAAATTATTAATTCTCTGTATTACTGAATCGATAACAACCTTCCTTACATTCGTTGAATCATAATGCAGGTCACTCATGATTATAACTGACTCAGTATTGACCTTACTTTCGCATGAGAGCAGAAGAATTACAAATAATGTTAATAATTGTGTGAGCGTGTTAATTTTTGTCATCATAAACCTCCAGTTCCATAAGGTCAATATGACCGTTAAATTTTGAATCTCTTTCGTAGGCACCTACAGGTCTTGCCCATGCCGGACCGGAATGGCCTGCACTCAAAACTCCTGTCAGGTATTCTTTCCTTCCGGGCTGGACAGGTTTGGGCCACGGAGTTTCATAAAGCCCTTCCTTATTACCGTTTAAAACGAGACTGAGCATACCGTCCATATCAAGTGTAAGCTCAATATTATTAAGTCCCGGCTCCAGGCCGGCCAGTGATATTATCCTGTCAGTATTCCATTTTCTGAAGCCCATTTTCAGGGTGCTGTTATCGATAAATAAAGCAAAGCCGTGCGGTCCTTCATAATTAGTAAGCAATGGTCCGGAGGTCTTACTGTCTGTCTTAATCTCTGCCGTGATACGGAATGATTTTCCTCCCAGGTAGGGGCAGCCGGAGCCACTGAGGCTTGTGCCATTTTCAAGGCTTACCTTAGCGGGCAGCGGTCCCGGCTCAGGGGCATTTTTAAAGTCTTCTTCCAGAGTTGAATCGACACGGTACAGATATTCCCTGAATTGCTCTACAAGATCCTTATATTCCTCCCGGCCGGCAATATTATTGAATTCACCTGGATCTGCCTGCCTGTCATAAAGGTCATCTTCCCTGAACTGCCGGTACATCCCGTATTTGTAATCTTTGGTTACCAGTGCCGTATTGCCTATTATTTCAATTACAGCAGTATCAGGAGCACTTTCCCTGCCTGTAAGCACATCGTAATAGCTCCGGCCTTCCAGTCCCTCCGGCAGCCTGCCACCTGCCAGTTCCACCAGTGTAGGGAACAGATCCACATGCGAAGTGAATCCGTCTATTTCACCCGGTTTTAAAGCCTCAGGCCACCATATAACAAAGGGCACCCTGGATGAACGCTCATAGTGGGTTCCTTTGTGGATCAGGTCATGGTCGCCCAGATGGGTTCCATGGTCCGATGTAAATATTATAATGGTATTATCCAGCTCCCCTTTTTCTTCCAGCTTGCTGAATATCCTCTCTACCTGCTGGTCAATCAGGGTGAGGCCGCCGTAATGACCGGCCCTTATCCTGTGAATATATTCTTCCCTTTTGCCGGGATTTTTGTCAATAAGGTCCACAACCTTGCGGGTATAATTATAGCGTGTTATGGTATGGGCGTAGGGTTTATTGTCAAGATCCCCCTCACTGTACCTGGCAGCCGGCAGTTCTTTTTCAAGGTAGTAATTCATCAGCTCAGCCGGCGGGTCCCACGGGTTATGCGGACCATTAAATGATATCCAGAGGAACAGCGGATCATCATCCAGGGTATCACTGTCAATAAACCTCACTGTCTGCTCCCCTACATAGTAATCAATATCCAGTGTATCGGCCATGGGCCATTCATATACTCCGAAAAGATCGGTGCTGTCCTGATACTTAAGATAATCAAAACGTGTTTTTCCGGCTTTTTTCAGGTAATGGTAATAATCATCCTGCTTTAAGGTATCCCCTGCCCAGTTACCCTGACAATCGGCTATTATACGTTTGTCAAAGCCCGCCATCCTGTCCCATGGCTTAAAATGCATTTTTCCTATTCCAACGGTCGTATAGCCGGCCTTATCAAGCTCCTCCATCAAAACCGGAGAACCTTCAGGAAGCCATTTACCTCCATTATCCCACATCTTATGTGTATGTGGATATGTTCCGGAGACCAGAGTATATCTCGAGGGCATACAAACAGGTGCTGTGCAGTAGTGGTTATTAAAAACCAGTCCCTCTCTGTAAAGTTTGTCCACTGCCGGCATTTTAAGCACAGGTGTCAGTTCCGGCACATCCTCCCATGCCTGGTAATCGGTTGTTATAAGTATAATATTTGGTTTTTCAGGCAGTTGACGACTGCAGGAGGATGAAATAATAAAAAGTGCAGCTAATAACAGGGTAATAACAATCCTGTTAAAAAAGATTGACACCGGACGATTAATAAATGTCATAGATACACTATTTATCTTATTGCTAAAATAGAATAATTATTTGACTTCTGAAAAATTATTTTATTCATCTGATACGCAGATAAAATCTCTTGATTTTACCCGCCAGCATAATTATCAGAATTGACAATTGACTGAAAATTAATTAACTTGCCTGTAGCAACCAAGATTCGTAATAAAATGAGAACTATTTTTCTTTCCTGTTTTTTGGTTTTATTCGTTGCCAATACATTTTGTCAATCAGATGTATTTATGGAATATTCCATCAATGATCACCTGCTTAAAGCTGATATAGCATCCGATCTTAATTACATGATAAAATCGATCGAGGATGTCCACCCTGATCCATACCACAGCAATTCAAGAGAATACATTCATTCTCTCAAAGACAGTATGCTTTCAGTCCTGCCAGATACTGTAAGCAGGAATAAGGCCTACCTTACATTTAAACGCTTGACGGCAGCTTACGGTGAGGGACATACAGATGTTATGCTATTTATCACACCCGTTGATCTGCATAAATATCAGCATTCATTCCCACTGTGGATCGATTCCTGGAATGATTCAGGCTTTATTGTACGGGACAATGCATTTGACAGCATTGATATTAAGTCCGGGGATATTATTACCTCAATAAATGGTGTACCTGAATCATTTATTAAAAGAGAGATACCGAAATACTCCGGAGAATCCGCGACATATGCCCTGAGCCAGGCTATGGGACTTCTTTTCCCCCTCTGGATTGAACTCCTGGATATTTACTCACCTTTTGACATTAAATTCCTTAGAGACGGCACTGAGAAAAGTATAAAAATGCATGGTGTCTCTGCAATTAGTTATAATAATCTGTATAGTGAGTACCTGAATGCCAATCCCCCATCCTATAGTTTCACAATAATTGAGAACAATATAGCTTACATCGAGTTTAACTCCTTCTCCAACCCAAAACAATTTAAGAAATTCCTGAAAAGGAGTTTTTCAGATATCAGAAAGAATAATTGTCCCGGTTTGATTATCGACATGAGGAATAATGGTGGAGGCATGGCCGACCTGGATATTATGCTGCTTGATTTCATAAACGATAAACCATATACATGGATCTATGCAAAAGACACTAAAATCAGCAGATACCATAAAGAATTCCAGAAGGCCGTCGCCAGTAATTACAGTAACAGGGCTTATAATCTGAAAGGGCGTGAAGCATATTTTGAAGCTCCGGACAATACCATATATTCCGAGCGGGACACGATTGTTATCACACCCGGCAAAAACAGGCTGAGGTATTCCGGGCCTGTCTGTTTTCTTATTGGACCAAAATGTTTTTCCAATGCACAGAGTTTT
>JAWLFR010000172.1:0-3930 GCA_041685495.1 Bacteroidales bacterium | reverse complement strand
CCCAAATCAAACAATGATTTTTTGAGAATAATTAAGCTGAAAGAGAGTAAAAAACAGTTGTGGTTTGGCTGAATGATATGCCCTGATGAATAATTATGATCACCGGAATATCCTGATGAATAATTATGGCATTATGCTTACGGGGAAATATGAATGAGGAGTTAACTATTTTAATATCCGTGATAAGATATCCACTGAATCAGCTATACATTTTTCACAGACATCTTTAAAAACATTCTCCTCAACAGCCTTTTTATGATCAGAGGGTGAGTCAAGTTCATATTTTATCAGCTCCCTGCAGATGGTTGTACCATGTAAGTCCCGAAACTCAGAATCAAATTTTCTTATCATACTGTATGCTTTTTCCGTACGTTCAGAATTGGAGGAGTACTTATTACCGCAGTACAGGCTGATGGCCATAAAGCTGCCGGTTACAGCCCCGCACTTCTCCTGCATATGACCCATGCCGCCACCAAAACCTGAAGATACTTTTTCCAGGATAGTGATATCGGTGTCAATCACCCCTGCCATAGAGCAAAGCACCGCCTGGGAACAGTTAAATCCTGACCTGAACCTTTTTATTGCCTCCTCCTTTAACATCTCCTCCTTCATGCTAAACAGTATTTGATTCGGATACAAATCTAAGGAAATAGTGGCAGGCATCAAAAACGGTCAAACGGCTTGTCTCCGCGCACAGTAGCGCCCAGCAATATACCCGAACTGATTATAACTATATTTTTGACTATATACTGTCCCTCAAGACTTAAGGAATAAGGAAAGACATTAAACACCTCCCCGGGCAAAAGAAATACCGGCAGAAATGTTCCTGCCATTTGAAAAAAAAGTAAGAGCAGGGTTATCCTCATAAATATATTAAAGATCAGACCCACACCAATAAGAACTTCAAGAGTGGCAAGACCGTAAATGATTAAAGCATCCGGTATAAGACCAAAAGTTACTATACTGATGGTCCTTATTGCCAGATCCTGGGCAGGGCTCAGTCCCTCAAAATATTTTAAAAGCCCAAACCAGAGAAAGATCAGTCCTATGCTCCAGCGTAATAATGTGAGCCCTTTGCCAGCCATCCATGCTGTTACAGACCTGTCCAGTTTATCAAATCTCTCAGATCTCAGTTTCATTTTATAATTATCTTAAAAATAAGAAACAGTTTATCATTTAATGTAGTAAACATCCGGGTTCAGTTTTGGTTTATAAAGTTCGTGATATTTGTCAATTGATTTAATAATTACATAATGTATGATGAATAATTCCCGCCATTCTCACTATATTTGCATGCCTGTTAAAGACTATGAATTATCTTCACTATTCTCACAATATTTGCAGGCCTGTTAAAGACTATGAAAAAGAGTGTAAAAGAAATATTGAAAGAGGGCGGTTTTAGTATTGATGATATTGTACAGCTGTTAAAAGCGGAAGGGGAAGACCTTAATGATCTCTTCCGTGAATCAGCCCGTATAAAACAGGAAAACTCAGGCAATAAGGTTTACTACCGGGGACTGATAGAATTTTCCAATATATGTGAGAAAGACTGCTATTACTGCGGCATACGCCGGTCAAACAAGGAGGTTGAGAGATATAACCTTTCTGACGACGAAATACTGGATGCCGCCCGCTTTGCTTATGAAAACAGCTACGGTTCGGTTGTACTGCAGTCGGGAGAACTCAGCAATCCGCACTTCACCGTCCGCGTTACCCGCCTGTTGAAAGAAATAAAGAAGCTGTCGGACGGAAAGCTGGGTATCACAATATCACTGGGTGAGCAGACAGAAGAAGTGTACCGCGAATGGTTTGAGGCCGGGGCTCACAGGTACCTCCTTCGTATTGAAGCATCCAGTCCTGAACTCTATTCAAAGCTGCACCCCGGTGACAGCCTTCATGATTATCACAGCAGGCTTGAATGCCTGCACCGGCTGCGCAGAACTGGTTACCAGACCGGCACAGGTGTAATGATAGGCCTGCCGTTCCAGACTTACAGGGACCTGGCAGGTGACCTGCTGTTTATGAAAGAGATGGATATTGACATGGTGGGTATGGGTCCGTATATTGAGCATGAGAACACCCCTCTATCGGGACATAAGGATGAGCTGCTGCCACTGGAAGAACGCTTCAGGTTGTCGCTAAAAATGATAGCCATACTGCGTATCATAATGAAAGATATCAATATTGCCGCATCCACGGCATTGCAGGCAATAGACCCCATGGGTCGCGAGAAAGCCATACAGGTGGGGGCCAACGTTATTATGCCCAATATCACACCGGGCATGTATCGCGACAGCTATAAGCTATACGAAAATAAACCCTGTACCGATGAATCGGCTGACGACTGCATGGGCTGCCTTGAGGCAAGGCTTAAGATGGTTGATGCCGAGCCTGCCTGGAATGAGTGGGGCGATTCAAAGCATTTCCACCGCAGAAACAATACAGGGAATTAACCAGTCCGTCTCAACAGACCCTCACATTCATCATTGCCCTGTAAAACAGATCAAAGTCTATCAGTTACCCCAGGCCGTCTCAACATACCCTGACACTTATCAGAGTATCCCGCCAAAGAATACCGCATTCATAAATATCTTTGTTGTGCCAAACCATATGGCCCTGAAATTGGTATCATCATAAAGGGAGATAATAGCACCCCTGCCTGATGAATGCACACCACAGAATGCTGAGCCCGCAATTCTTTCGATATTCTCTTCCGAGCTGTACCCGCTCATCAGAGGATTGGCGGTATAGACTGCGGGGTTATTGAATATATTATCATCCGTTTTGACAGCTCCTGCGCTGCCTTTGAAAACAGGTATGGTATCATCATCATAACCATAAAACAGGGGATGAGTATTATCTATCTTAATCCTGAAGACGGATCCCGGTATCCTGTGTTTGGAATAAAGGGCCCTGCGATCCTCATACCTGGCATCTTCATCATATTCAGGCTCAGCTGAGGGGATATATTCAATATCGGCCATATCATTGGCACGGAGGAAGCTGTTGCCTCCCTTATATGCTATTATCACACCTCCCTTTCTGTTCCAGCTCTTCAGCTCCTGCATCTGTGATTCCGAGAGGGAAGGGTTGCCAGCCAGCACAAGCACATTATAATCTGACATATCCAGCGACCTTATCTCCCCGGCATCTATCATTGTGACGGGCATATGGAAACGCTGGTCGAACATATGCCATATCTCACCCGCATCCCTGCTGCTGATACCGTCGCCTACAAACATCATAAGCGAAGGATTATCAAGCAACCTGAAGCTGTTACTGCCAAAGTCAATTCCCTCTGGTGTATATCCTGTCTTTACTCCGTAAACTGTAATATCGTAATCACTGACAATATCCTTCATAAGGGCATATATATCATCGCGGCTCAACTCCTGGTTATAGGCTGGTATCATTATTGATCCCCTGCTGAACTCTTTCCTGAATTCCCCATCGTCATACATCAGTCCATCCGTGGCCACACGGGCCTTTATCCCTTCATCAAGAATGCGGTACAGTGCCCCGGGGGCATAATAATCATCCCAGTCAAATATCCAGGCATAGGCATCCCTCTCACCTCTCAGGCTCCCTTCGGGCCAGGGTGGAAAAAGAATCTCTGGTCCCATGATACCGTCAACCGAACGGCCTGTGTAGCTGTCATAATCAATATTGAAGGACATGGGCAGCACCCAGGTGGATATATCATAAAAGACATCCTCCTCAAACTCTGTTATTGTATCAAACATACTCTTTATATACAGGTGCTGTGGCTGTTTGAGGGGAACGATATAACTGTCGCCTGCCCTGTATTTTTTTCCGTTCATATCAATATCCGAAGCCAGGCGGTAAACCTTAATCTGGTGTCTCAGCAGGTTCTCAATGAAATGAGCTGTCCTGGACCTGTCAGCAGGCTCACTGAATATATATCCTTTA
>JAWLFR010000004.1:0-54101 GCA_041685495.1 Bacteroidales bacterium | reverse complement strand
GCCAGGAAACTGTATAATGCCCTGGAACTGACAGTATCATCGGAGATGCAGGCTCAACCGGGTGTAAAAGAAAAGATTATAATCAGCAACGAGAAGGTATTGGATCATATTCAGAAGAATATGGCCCTGTATGATAAGGGAGGTGAGCAACATTATGATATTATTTCGGCCTTTATCAAATCAATAAGGGGTAGCGATCCCAATGCAGCCGTTTACTGGCTTGCGCGTATGGCCGAAGGTGGTGAAGACGTAAAATTCATTGCACGCCGGCTTATTGTACTGGCTGCCGAGGATATCGGTCTTGCCAACCCCAATGCACTGCTGATTGCACAATCATGCTTTGATGCCGTTCATCTCACCGGCTGGCCTGAGGCAAGAATAATACTGGCGGAAGTGGCTATATACCTGGCATGCTCGGCTAAAAGCAACTCGGCATATATGGCCATAGAAAAAGCTATCGGAGAAGTGAGGCAGACAGGCGATAAACCTGTACCCCTGCATTTACGCAATGCACCCACCAGCCTGATGAAAAACCTCAACTACGGAAAGGATTATAAATATGCTCATTCATATAACGACAGCTTTGCTGAGGATAATTTTCTTCCTGAAGACATGAGCGGTACGGTTTTTTATTTGCCGGGCAACAACAGGCGTGAAACAGAGTTCAGGGAAAGGCTTGCCACACTGTGGAAAAAATATTATGATTATAAGAAATAGGAATATTTATCGTTAAAGTGATAACTTTATAAAAAATATTTATGATAGCGGACATACCAAAAATTAAATTCACGGGCAGTGGCAATTTTTTTCTTATTGCAGGACCGTGCGTCGTTGAAAGCAGGGCTGTACTCAGGGATGTAGCCGGAAGAACTGCAGAGATATCCGCCAAATATGATATACCCCTGATCCTTAAAGCCTCATACAGGAAGGCCAACCGTTCAAGAATAGATTCATTCAGCGGTCTTGGCGACACCAAAGCCCTCGAAATACTGGCAGAGACAGGTGCTGAATACGGTCTTCCCCTGCTGACGGACATACATAATCCGGGTGAAGCCTCCCTGGCCGCCAAATATGTGGATATCCTGCAGATTCCCGCTTTCCTTTGCAGGCAGACTGATCTTCTTACAGCTGCTGCAAAGACCGGCAAATGGGTAAATATCAAGAAGGGACAGTTTCTTTCCGGAGCATCAATGGGATATGCCGTTGAGAAAGTGAGATACGCGGGCAATAATAATATCCTGCTCACTGAAAGAGGTAATATGTTTGGTTATACAGATATGGTAGTGGACATGACCAATATACCGGCTATGAAAAAAACTGGTGTCCCTGTCATCATGGATATCACACATTCACTTCAAAAACCTAACCAGCCCGGTGGAGTGTCGGGTGGCGACCCTGAAATGATAGGCACCATTGGCCGTGCGGCCATAGCAGCCGGTGCTGACGGCATTTTTCTTGAGACTCATCCTGATCCTGCCGTGGCCCTGTCTGACAATGCCAGCATGCTTCATCTTGACATGCTGGATGATTTAATGTATACACTGACTGAAATACGTAAAGTAATTAATAAAATAGAAAAATGAAGACCAAAAAACTGTTACTGCTTACCGGCCTCCTGCTGTTAATAAGTGCATCCCATGCCCAGGACCTGGAAAAAATAATTGAAAAGCATATTGATGCCATCAAAGCTGAAAAGTTGACGGAATTCAAATCGCTGAAGGTAAAAGGATCGCTTCAGCAGCAGGGCATGCAGCTGAACCTGCTGATGTATGAAAAGTCGCCCGACAAAATAAAGATTGTCAGCTCTTTAAGCGATATGGAAATCGTCCAGGTGGTAAACGGCGACAGGGGTTATACCATTAACCCCATGACGGGCTCCGCCGGTCCCGTTCCCATGTCACCCACGCAGATATCTTCAATGAAGGACAACAGCATGCTGCAGAGCAGCCTGCTTGACCGGTACAGAGCAGGCGAAGCAGGTATCACAGGTGAAGAAAGTGTGGACGGTAAACCCGCATATAAAATAAGGGTGCGGCTGGAAGAGGGTGATAAGTATATCTTTATAGACAAGGAATCGTTTTATATCACCATGATAAGGATGTCGGTAGAGCAGATGGGCATGGAAATGACAGTTGATATGAAGATGGGTGATTTTGAAGAGACTGAAGGTGTAATACTGGCCAGAACCATTGACACTTTTATAAATGGCCAGCCTGGGGGAAAAATAATATACGAAAGCATTGAATTTAACACCGATATAGACGACAGCGAGTTTATAATAAAATAATGCAGCAAACCTGTAAGCCGGATTCTGTAACCTGTCCTGTAATCTCAGAGAGATAATCGGACAGGCTTTCTGCCATTTATCTAAGCCATTCATTGCTGAATGACTTTAACGACCTACCCCCCGGCATCGGACGAGCAATCCTCAGCGCCGGTATACATGGTCTTTCAACTCATAAGTGCGTACGGCACCCGGTGTCGCCACCGGACCCGGTGAGCTCTTACCTCACCTTTTCACCCTTATCTGCCAGGGGCAGACGGTTATTTTCTGTTACGCCACTATACCCTTGCGGGTATCTTCCAGTTAGGAAGTATGATGCTCTGTGTTGTCCGGACTTTCCTCCTCCCGCATTACTGCAGGAGGCGACAGAACGGTTTGCTGCATTACAAAATTAATTAATAAATCCCAATCAGAAAACTGTCACGGTTTTAATATTTACAAATTCCATTATACCATATTCCGATAGTTCCCTGCCATAACCTGATTCCTTAACGCCCCCGAAAGGAAGAGCTGGATCGGACCGT
Organism: Bacteroidales bacterium; assembly: GCA_041685495.1. GTDB lineage: Bacteria > Bacteroidota > Bacteroidia > Bacteroidales > VadinHA17 > UBA9300. The sequence continues at coordinate 51,293 of JAWLFR010000004.1, read as the reverse complement.
GTAAAGCTGTTAAACACTATTGTTCCTGTGTCAATATCCTCAGACAGCCTTTCCCTCAGCTTACTGTCGGCCGTAAAAACCGAACAGGCCAGGCCGAAACGCGAATCATTAACCCTGGATACCATCTCATCATAGTCACTGAAACTGAAAACAGGTAGCACAGGTCCGAATACCTCCTCCCTGGCCAGAGGGCTGTCCCACGGCACATTGACAACCAGGGTGGGATCAAAGAAACAATCACCCTGCTCCCCTTTACTGCCCCCCAGTATTACCCCGGCACCCATATCAACGGTCTCTTTCAGCTGCCTTTCCAGTTCGGTAACAGCTGCCCTGTTGACGAGCGGACCGATAAAGGTGTCCGGCAATAATGGGTTCCCGGTGCTGAATGATTTTATACGTCCCCTTAAAAGACTCATAAACTCTGCATATACCTGTTCATGCACAAAAAGACGTTTGGATGCAATACAGCTCTGTCCTGTGTTCTGAAAGCGGCCGTAGACAAGGGCATCAGCCGCTTCCTGAAGATCAGCATCAGCAAAAACAATAAAGGCATCGTTACCACCCAGTTCCAGCACCAGCTTTTTTATATTAGCCCCTGCTGCCGAGGCTACCTTTTCGCCGGCGGTATTACTGCCTGTCAGGCTGACTGATCTTACATGCTCTGATTCTATAACCCTTGAAACCTGCTTATGATCTATAAACAGATTCATAAAAACAGCAGTGGGAAATCCGGCCTTAATAATAGCATTTTCTATATTCTCCGCGCACTGTGGCACATTGGATGCGTGTTTCAGCAATACAGTATTGCCCGATACCAGGGCGGGAGCCAGGCATCTTACAACCTGCCAGTATGGAAAATTCCAGGGCATAATGGCAAAAACAATACCCTGTGGATCAAACCTGATGACAGAGGTTCCTCCCTGTGAGGAATGTTTGCGCGGACTCAGAAACTCATCGGCTCTCTCTGCATAATACCTGCATGCCAGAACGCTTTTTTCTACCTCGGCAAGGGACTGGCTGATGGGCTTTCCCATCTCCGAGGTAATAGTTGCAGCATGAAAATCCTTTTCCATCTCCAGTATATCAGCCAGTCTGAGCAGCAGGTCCTGCCGTTTTTCAAGGGGCAGGCGGCTCCATTTCCTGAAAGCACGTGATGATGAAAAAATAATATTGTCCAGCTCCTGATCGCTTATAGTATCATAGGTCTTGTTTACCTTTCCTGTATAAGGATTTATGCTTTTGTATGCCATATTAAACGATTTGGTTGCTTATCATTAGTGACAAGAACAAATTTAGTTATTTTTGTGCATCTTATTGAATGCTTGTTGATATTTAACACCTTTAAGAAAAGCCGGACCCGCCAGTGAAAAATGATCCGAAGAATATCAGGATAAAAGACTATATATATGATCTGCCCGGAGAAAAGATTGCCCGGTATCCGCTGGCCGAAAGAGATTCTTCCAGGCTGCTTGTTTACCGTGCCGGAAAAATAAGCCATGATATATTCAGGAATATAAACAGCTATTTAAAGCGGGGCGACATAATGGTCTATAACCAGACCAGGGTTATAAGGGCAAGGCTTTTATTCCGCAAACAGAGCGGTGCAGCTATTGAAATATTCTGCCTTGAGCCACGTGAGCCATCTTCATATGAAAAAAACTTTTCAGCAAGGAACAGGGTAATCTGGAACTGTCTTGCAGGCAACAGGAAAAAGTGGAAAGGGGAAAAGCTGGAGATGACACTGTCAGACGGAAAGACAATATTATATGCAGAGGAAATTGAAAGAAACAGCAAAGACTCGCTTATCAGCTTCAGCTGGGATAACGGGCAGCTGTGCTTCAGCGAGATACTTAAGATGGCCGGACATGTTCCGCTGCCACCCTACCTCAACAGGGAAGATGAAGCTATAGACAGTACACGTTACCAGACCATATATTCAAGGGACTACGGATCAGTTGCAGCACCCACGGCCGGACTGCACTTTACAGACAGTGTTATCTCGGACCTTGGCGACAGAGGGGTGAAAAAAGAAACCGTAACATTGCATGTGGGAGCCGGCACTTTTATACCGGTAAAAACAGAGACAATAGGCGGGCACAGCATGCACAGGGAACATTTCAGGGTGGAAAGAAGCATGATTGAGAATATTATATCCGGCAGGCGTATAATAGCGGTGGGCACAACATCATTGCGCACACTGGAGAGTCTTTACTGGATAGGTCATATGATAAGCAAGGGGGAAGCCTGCCCGGAACAGGAGATATACCTGGGGCAGTGGTATCCATATGATAACGAAACATCTGCCGGGCCTGAAATATATTTAAAAGCCATACTGGACTATATGGATAAAAACAATCTTGATCATCTTGAGGCGCTGACAGGTATTATCATTGTACCGGGGTACCGCATGCGTATGGCAGACGGACTGGTCACCAACTACCACATGCCCGGCAGCACCCTGCTGCTCCTGGTAGCTGCCTTTACAGGTGATAGATGGAGGGATATCTATGAGTATGCCCTGGATAATGATTTCAGGTTCCTGAGTTATGGAGACAGCTCCCTTCTGCTGCCCTGAGCATTGTCAGCTGTTCTTCACTTATCTTCACCGGCCCTGGGCCCTTTTTCGGCTGTTCTTCACTTATCTTCGCCGGCCCTGGGCCCCGTCAGCCCTTATATTCTTTCATCTTTTTTTCCAGCAGGACAGCAAAACCTTCAATATCATCTTCCGTGGTATCCCAGCTGGTCATCAGCCTGTATTCTGACAGTTCCTCATTCCATGGATAGAAAAAATATTCATCCATAAGCTGTTCCGCAACCTCAGCCGGCAGAATAAGGAAAACGCCGTTTGAATGCACCTTCTGAGTTAAGTGTACACCTTCTATCATCCTTATGCGATCAGCCAGTTTTCTACCCATCATATTAGCATGAGAAGCATTCTTCAGCCAGAGGTCATTCCTGAAATATGCAATAAACTGGGCAGAGATATAACGCATCTTGGAGGCCAGCTGCATGCCCTGCTTCCTGATATATTTAAAATCTTCGGATAATCCTTCCTTCAGAAAGCACACCGCTTCACCATACATCATTCCATTCTTTGTGCCGCCAAAAGAAAGCACATCCACTCCCGCTTCCGTTGTGAAGTCGCGAAACGGCAGGTTAAGAGCAGCGGCTGCATTGGCTATCCTTGCACCATCCATATGCAGCAGCATTCCGTGTTCATGTATAAAATCAGCAAGTTCACGTATATCCTCTGCCGTATATACGGTACCCATCTCGGTAGCCTGTGTCAGGGAGACAACCCCTGGCTGTGAATGATGTTCAAAATCAAAGCCATGAAGGTGTTTTGCCAGCAACTCCTTTTTCAGCTTTCCGTCAGGAGTATCCACGGTCAGTATCTTGCATCCTGAATATTTTTCAGGTGCCCCGCATTCATCCTGCTCGATATGTGCTGTAAAGGCTGTAATAATCGAATTCCATGAGCGTGTAACACCGGTGAGTCCAAGAACATTGGCGGCCGTGCCGGTAAAAACAAAAAACACTTCCGTGGAAGGCCCGAATATGATCCTGAACAGCTCCTGCGCCTCCCTGGTGTAAGGGTCATCGCCATAACCAACCACATGTCCCCGGTTAACCTTTTCCATTTCTTTCATTATATCCGGGTGCACACCTGCATTATTATCACTTGCAAAACCTCTTTTTATCTTCATTTTATTTACTTAATATTTTCTGTTTCCAGGGACTGAGCCTTAAAGATACTTTTAAAATATTCCGGTCCAGTTCTGCAAACTTATTTAAATCAATTTTAAATAAAAAAGTCTTTACCGGAAATAATAATATATGCTAATTTTGAAAGTGATTTAATAAAACAAAACCTTCTGATCATGAACGGGAACTTTGCTCTTATTGATTACCTGATTTTTATTGTTTATGCAGTTGGGCTCATTGCTCTCGGGCTCTGGGTTTCACGCGACAAGAAAGGTACAGGCAAGAATGCCGAGGATTATTTCCTTGCCAGTAAATCATTGCCATGGTGGGCAATAGGAGCCTCTCTTATTGCTGCCAATATATCGGCGGAACAAATGATAGGCATGTCCGGATCAGGCTTTGCCATAGGCCTTGCCATAGCCACCTATGAATGGATGGCGGCAGCAACCCTGATAATTGTTGGAAAGTATTTCCTTCCCGTATTCATTGAGAAAGGTATATATACCATTCCGGAGTTTGTTGAAAAAAGGTTTAATAAATCTCTTAAGACTATACTGGCAGTTTTCTGGATTGCCCTCTTCGTTTTTGTCAACCTCACCTCTGTACTCTTTCTGGGGGCAAAAGCTATAGATACAATAATCGGGACAGGTGATGGCTCAATACTTATATGGGCCATTATAGCTCTGGCCTTTGTAGCTGCAGCCTATTCATTGTACGGGGGACTCTCAGCAGTAGCGTGGACTGATATAATACAGGTAGCCCTCCTGGTGATGGGAGGAATAATCACCACTGTCATTGCACTTAATAAGGTAACACCCGACGGAGGTGTTTTAAACGGTATGAGCCATGTTTATAATGTTGCCGGTGAGAAATTTCATATGATACTGTCGCGTGACAACCCCGAGTTTTTCAATATGCCGGGCATAGGGGTGCTGATTGGAGGTATGTGGGTTGCCAACCTTTATTACTGGGGCTTTAACCAGTATATTATACAGAGAACGCTGGCAGCCAAATCACTTAAGGAAGCACAGAGAGGTATCGCTTTTGCAGCATACCTGAAACTGATAATACCCCTGTTTATAGTTATACCGGGTATCATTGTCTATGTAATGTACACCCAGCCGGAGGGCACCACCATTATACCCGGAATTGTGGAAGCATTTACCAAGACCGATGGTACAACAAATTATGACAAGGCGTTTCCATGGCTTATCGGGACTTTCATACCGGCGGGACTAAAAGGGCTTGTTGTTGCTGCACTGGCGGCAGCCATAGTATCGTCACTGGCCTCCATGGTCAATTCCACGTCTACAATATTCACCATGGACATCTACAGGCCGTATTTCAATAAGAATTCTTCGGACAAAGTCACAGTGAGAGTGGGGCGCTTAGCAGGACTCGCAGCGCTTGTAATCGCCATTCTTATAGCACCCCAGCTTCAGAATATTGAACAGGCATTCCAGTATATACAGGAATATACGGGTATGGTGAGTCCGGGTATACTGGCTGTTTTCCTGATGGGATTGTTCTGGAAAAAAGCCAATGCCAGGGGAGCCATTACGGGAGCAATAGCATCAATACCAATAGCAGGACTGCTCAAGCTTAATATCATGAACCTGCCCTGGATGGATCAGATGTTCTATACCTGCATTATTACCATGGTTATAATACTTGGAGTCAGTCTCACCACAAGTAAGGAAGACGATGATCCAAAAGGAATAAAGCTTTATGCCTCAACATTTAAAACAGGTAAATCATTTAATGTTGCAGCCTATATAATATTACTTATACTGGCATTTCTTTACACTGTCTTCTGGTAAGAGGCAGACAGCCTGATTAACACTGATCATTATACTTGTATATGGCAAAAAAACACAGGTATTTTATCTGCTTGTCCTACAGGGGCACCTCCTATCATGGATGGCAGGTACAGCCGGGCAGCATTACGGTACAGGAAACTGTTGAAAATTCGCTGTCAGTACTGCTGCAAAAGGAAACAGCCCTTACGGGATGTGGCCGTACTGATACCGGCGTGCATGCCCGTTATTTCATAGCCCATTTTGATACTGATACCGACCTTGAAGAGCAAAAAGACGGGCTGGTATTCAGGCTTAATAAGCACCTGCCCGGGGATATTGAGCTTAAAAATATTTACAGGGTGCCGGAGGGCTCGCACGCCCGCTTTGATGCTGTCTCAAGAACATATGAATATCATATTATAAGGCATAAAGATCCTTTTTTGACCGACCTGGCATGGTACCGCTATGGCAGCCTCTCGGTAGCAGAGATGAACAAGGCAGCGGAAATATTGATGCAGTATACGGATTATAGCAGCTTCAGCAAGTTACATACTGACGTTAAAACAAATAACTGTAAGATAAGCCATGCAAAATGGTTTATCACCGACAACGGATATATCTTTATCATACGGGCCGACAGGTTCCTGAGAAACATGGTAAGGGCCATAACAGGTACCATGACGGATATAGGCTCGGGGAAGATGGGTATTGATGAGTTTGTAAGAATTATTGAGTCGCGAGACCGCGGTAAGGCCGGCATGTCAGCACCTGCCAGGGGGCTTTTCCTCAGCCTTGTTGAATACCCTTATCCTTTCTGAAAAGCTGCTTTATGAGCCATATGCTTCATTCCTTGCATACCGTATGAATTCAATACTTCATGTATTGTATATTATGAGAATTGCATCCTTTATGCATTCCATATCTCCCAGGCTTTTTCAGCCTGTATATAAAGCATCTCCATTCCATTCTTTGTAATACATTCCCTGTCCTTTCCCTTCTTAAGAAAAAGTGTTACTTCCGGGTTATAAACAAGATCATAAAGTATATGATTGCTGCCAAGGGCATGATAAGGCAGACCGGGAGCCACATCAGTATCCGGGTACATCCCCGCCGGGCTGGCGTTTACAATAAGCCTGTGGGCCTTCAGCACATCAGATGTAATATCAGAATAGGTATAAGTTGCTTTTTCACTGTGGCGCGACACAACAGAATATTCCATCCCCAGCTCCTCCAGTCCAGCCTGCACAGCCAGTGAGCCCCCTCCGGTACCCAGCACAAGAGCTTTTCCCCTCCTGTCACCCAGCAGTGGAAGCAGTGATAAAACAAAGCCGTCAATATCTGTATTATATCCCTTAAAAAACCAGTTCCCGCCTATTGAGCTTATCTTTACAACATTGACAGCCCCTGCATCAGCAGCTTTAGTGTCCAGTTCATCAAGATGCTCAATAACCCCGGATTTATACGGTATTGTTATATTTAAACCTGCCAGTCCGGGATAGAGTCCGGGCAGCTCTCTGAATCCTGATAAATCTTTAAGGGGGTAATTATCATATACAGCCTCTATCCCTTCTCTCCTGAATTTATTCATAAAATAGTCCTTCGAAAAGGAATGTCCCAGGGGATAACCGACAAGTCCGTATCGTTTCATAATCACTAGTGTTTATTCCGGCTGTCGGCTTATCCTGTCCAGTACAATAACAACAGCAAAGGCCGCCAGCATCAGCAGCAGAGCAGGCAGGAGCAAAGGATCCGATCCTGTAATTTCAGCATATGTGTGCGGCATAATATTACGCTGCACCACAGGTATAGTTTCACCATGTGAATTCATTGCAACAGTCATCGTTTCCTTCCATGGCCATATCTTGTTCAGTGATCCTATAATAAAGCCGGCAAGCAATGATACGGTAAGATCATGGTACTTCCGGAAAAGCCAGGAGAGAAGGTTGGCAAAACTTAGCAATCCGGCTATTACACCGAGACCGAACACCAGCAGCACAGGTATGTCAAACTCGCTTACAGCAGTCAGGATAAACTGGTATTTGCCCAGGATAAGGAGTATAAAGGCTCCGGAAATGCCGGGAAGCACCATGGCACATATGGCAATGGCACCGGCTATAAAAACATACCAGTAGGCCTCTGTTGTTTCGGCAGGTGAGAAGCGTGTAATAAAATACATTATTACGATACCTGAAAGCAGTGCCAGGAGCCTGACAGTATTCCATGCAGTAATTTTCCTTATAACAACTATTGCGGAGGCTATTATCAGTCCGAAAAAGAAAGACCATATAAGTACAGGATGAGTTGCCAGAAGCCATTTGAGAAGCTTAGCCAGCGAGAAAACACTGAACAGTATGCCTGCAAACAATGCCAGCAGGAAATTACCGTTAATCTTTTTCCAGAAAAGTACGGGTTTAAACCTGAATAACAGCTTGAGGGCCTCAAGGTCAACTGACTTGATTGATCTGATCAGTTCTTCGTAAATACCAGTAATAAAAGCTATAGTACCTCCGGACACACCGGGAACCACGTCGGCGGCCCCCATGCCCATACCCTTGAAAAAAAGCAGGCTGTAATCAGTAAACTTGCGCATAAATTATTTATCGTGCTGTAAAAAAGTGAAGAAGGTATCGCCCCTCAGTCCGTTCCTGAGCGACTCCAGGGCTATTATCTCAGCTGGTGAGATATTACCAAGGTTCACATCGGCTCCGAAATGACTGATAAACCATGCCTGTTGCGATTTTTGCGGGGCCTCCCATAAAATGGTGTCAAAGCCCACCTCAGCGGAGAGCCTGTCTATAAGAATGGTATTAACGGAACCGTCACTATTATAAATACCCGTGGTCCCGCTCTCCCTGGCCTCGGCTATAACTATCTCAGATCCGGCCTGCAGCTCGGACACCATCATTTTTACCCACTCCTCAGGGGTATATATAACATCTTTTTTCTTTGAGCCCACCTCTGACAGCACATAATATTTTTCAGATAACCTGCTTATGTACTGCTGTTTCTCCTCCTGGTCCATCTCGTAGGAGCCGTCAGAAACCTCCACGGTAGTAATACCCAGTTTATCCACCAGCGCCACATACTCATCGAACATATTACGTATAACAAAAGCTTCAAACAGGGTGCCTCCCAGGTATGTCCGTACTCCTGCCGATTCGTATACCTTAATCTTATCCGTTACGGCGGGTGTAAAGACGGATGTACCAAAACCCAGCTTAAGGAAATCGATATATTCACTACCCACGCTCATAAGGTCCTCTGCCTCCCTGGTGCTCAGCCCTTTATCCATCACCATGGTAAGGCCGTTCTTTCTTGGTTTTGAACTCCTCCCGGGCATGTCCGGCAAATTAACCATCATAATATTATTATCGTTTGTTTATAAGAATCTGTGCTTTCTCATCTATCATCTGCACAGGAAATAAAGTCCTGAAGAAGCGGTAATCGCCCGGGGAGTCATCCAGGGCTTTTTCAAGGTGCATCATAAACATTTCTTCCTGCCCCTGGTAAAGATATATTGAAGCCAGCAGGTACCTTATTCCGTGTACATCTCCTATTATCCTTATCCCTTTCTCCAGCATCCCTGCAGCACGGCCGTAGTACTGTCCGGAAATAATTATCTCCCCCATCCTGAGCCATGCAGAATCATAATAAGGATTAATATTAACCGACCGGATAAGCGCACGGAAGGCGTCTTTCGGCCTGTTACAATTACTATATGCCTCCGACAGGTAAAACCAGTATTCAGGTTCATCATCCTTTAAGGATACCGCCTTACTGAAATATTTTATGCTCTCTCCCGGTGATCCTGCAAGCAGGATAAGGCCTATACCATACCAGGGTTCAGAATAATCAGGGTCAATATCAATAGCCCCGTTATACATTTCCAGGGCTTTCTCCCTCCTGCCCAGTCTCTCATAACATTCAGCGGCATAAGTGATTGCCTCAGAGCTGTCTTCTTCAAACTCCAGGTAATGGAGGTATGCTTCCAGGGCCTCGTCATATCTGCCTTCCCTGCTGTATATATTGGCCATATTAAAAATGGCAAAGTAGTTATCGGGATTGATGGCCAGGGCATACTCATAAGCCTCAAGTGCCTTTTCCTGCATGCCTTTTTTCCCATACAAAAGCCCTGCATTATACCATGCATTATCTGAGAAAGGTTCTTCCTCAAGATATTTTTCATAATACTTTATACTGTTACTGTGCTCACCCAGTTTCTCATAGGCATATGCAAGGTCATAAAGATGGCTGCTGTAGTATGGTTCAAGATCAAGCAGCCGCTTAAGGTATTTGGTCAGCAGGCTGTAATGGTTAAGGTTATTCAGTATGCCGGCAATATTGAGCAGTATATTAACCTCTTCCGATTCATCAACCGAGAGGGCCATATCAAAATACTTTCTTGTACCGTTCAGGTCGCCCAGCATACCAAGGGCGGCACCTTTAAGCAACAACACCTCGTAGTTGCTTGGTTCTATCTTTTCAATGACCCTGGCTATTTTCAGTGCATCCACCGGTCTGCCTTTATCGATAAAAACCTTTGCTTTCCTTATCTGTATGGAAAAAGCTGCAGGATGCTGCTCTGAGGCAGCCTCAGCTGCTTCAGAAGCATATAGCACATCATTCAGCTCGAGATAATAATCAATGATTGTCTCAAATTCTGCAACATCAAAGAAACCATTCTCATTGTTATTGCGCATGCGCTCATAGCGCCTGACAATTTCCAGTATCTCCTCCTCTATATATCCGAAACCTTCGTCTTCCATCCCTTAAAAATGTTTCATGCAAAATTATAATATTTTATTATACCGCGCACTACATACATAATGATTTATAAACATCAGCTTCATTTTTTTAAACAACTGACATTGAGGACAAAAAACATATATCCTGATAATTATCAATAAATAATATGCATAATACGCAACCTTTCAGGCTTCCGGTTCATCATAGCTGTGTAATTAAAGGCGAAAACATTTTTACCCTCATACCCTTAATTACCCTAAATTAACCTAAATTCTACCTTCAAAGAGCCGGGTTCCCGCCCGGTTTTCTTTTTGATTATTTTTTTTACTTTTGAATCAGCATAATCATTAAAGCACCGGCATATGAAAAGTCCTACTTATATTTATATGATAAGCCTTTCCATTTTTATAATAACCTCAGGCAGCAACTGTTCAAAACAGGAGACCGAGATAAATTACGATACAGGTTTCTTTCCTGAAGAGACCTATAACCTCGAAGGCATCAATTCATCTTATGATGACTTTAATATTGCCCTGCCCCAGTTTGCAGGAGAACTGCCTCTTATGTTTTCCAGCAACAGGAACAGCCAGGGTGAGCAGTTTGATATAGTATCCGGCATTATATATTTTGTTTTCAGCCAGATAGACGCCGAATTCACTCTTAACAGTAATATGCTAAGTGATCCTTTTTATGAAAATATAGAACAGAAGGTTAACACCTCTTATGATGAGCTGGGACCTTACAGGTTTTTTAACGGCCCGGAAGGAATGGAATATTTCTTTTATTCCGGGGAGGATGAAGGTGGTGTTTTAAACCTTAAATACCTTCGCTACTCACCTGTGGGAGGAGGCAAGTCAGCCGAAATAAATGAGGTGGCTTCAATAAGCTCTTTAAACAGCAGTTCCAATGATGCCTATATATGTTTTCATAAAGACATATCAGCCGTCTATTTTACAAGCGACAGGAATGGAAGCTTCGATATAGTAAGTGCCGGCATAGACGACCCTTCCTCTCTTGGAACATGGCTGTCAGGTGATCCTGTAAACGTAAGCACTGTTGACAGTATAAACAGTGATTATGATGACAAATGCCCCTTCATAAGGCAGGATATAATGATCTTTGCCTCCAACCGACCTGGCGGTCTGGGAGGCTATGACCTGTACTATTCAGTTTACAGGGATGGCAAGTGGAGCAGTCCGCTTAATATGGGACCGGAAATAAATACCGAGCATAATGAATACAGGCCGGTTACTGCAAGCTACTCTAACTTCAGCAACTCCTTCCTTCTTTTCTCCTCGGACAGACCATCAGGTCTGGGAGGCTACGACCTGTATTTCAGGGGCATAGACCTTGAACTCCTTTCTGAATAAGATCAGCTTTTCATCCGGCAGGCCAGCAATGTATTCTGCAGCAGTGACACAATGGTCATTGGTCCGACACCACCCGGCACAGGAGTTATATAAGAGCATTTTGGGGCTACATTTTCAAAGTCAACATCACCTTTCAGCTTCCATCCTGATTTTGTTTTATCGGACTTAACCCTGGTGGTGCCCACATCAATGATCACAGCTCCTTCCGATACCATATCTGCTTTCACAAACTCAGGTATGCCAATGGCGGCAATAATTATTTCAGCCCTTTGAACTACTGATTCCAGGTCTTTCGTTCTGCTGTGTACCAGTGTCACAGTAGCATCAACACCTTTCTTTGAAAGCAGTATGCTTACCGGACGTCCTACTATATTACTTCTGCCTATAACCACACAATTCCTGCCTGATGTTTCAATATCATACCTCTTTATAAGCTCCATGATACCCGCAGGAGTGGCAGGAACAAACGAAGGCAGGCCAATGGTCATTTTACCCAGGTTCACAGGATGAAAGCCATCCACATCCTTTGAGGGGTCAACCGCCTCAATAACCTTATCTTCAGAAATATGGTCGGGCAGCGGCAACTGTACAATAAAACCGTCAATATCATTGTCAGCATTCAGCTCATCAACTTTATCGAGCAGCTCTTTCTCGGTTACCGTGCTATCCATCCTTACAAGCGTTGAACGGAAACCAACCTGTTCGCATGCCTTGACCTTATGGGCAACATATGTCTCGCTGGCTCCGTCATTACCTACTAGTACGGCTGCCAGGTGCGGCACTTTACCTGTTTCCTGTTTAAATGTTTTTACTTCCTCTGCAATCTCCTGTTTAATATCAGAGGATACTTTTTTTCCGTCAATTAATTTATACATATTATAATTTATTATTTGGTTCTGAGCATATTAGACAGCTGTGCCGCCCCTCCTTTACCCGAGACAGCCTTCATCATCTTACGTGTTTCATTAAACTGTTTCAGGAGCTGGTTTACCTCCTGCACGCTTGTGCCTGAGCCTGCGGCTATTCTTTTCCTGCGACTGCCGTCAATAAGCGGTGGGTTCACCCTCTCATCAGGCGTCATACTCTGTATTATAGCCTCTATTCCCTTAAAAGCGTCATCATCAATATCAAGGTTTTTCATTGCTTTACCCGCACCGGGGATCATCGCCATCAGGTCTTTGACATTACCCATCTTCTTTATCTGGCGTATCTGTGAAATAAAGTCATTAAAATCAAACTGGTTTTTAGCTATCTTCTTCTTCATCAGGGCAGCCTCGCGCTCATCATACTGCTCCTGTGCCTTCTCTACAAGTGATACTATATCACCCATACCAAGAATCCTGTCAGCCATCCTGTCAGGATAGAATATATCAATAGCGTCCAGCTTCTCACCGGCCCCGATAAATTTTATTGGCTTATCAACAACGCCTTTAATGGACAGTGCTGCTCCTCCCCTAGTGTCACCGTCCAGCTTGGTAAGTACCACACCGTCAAAATCAAGCCTTTCATTGAATTCCTTTGCCGTATTAACAGCATCCTGCCCTGTCATGGCATCCACCACGAAAAGTATCTCATGTGGATCAACAGCTTCTTTGACGGATGATATCTCCTTCATCATCATCTCATCTATTGCCAGTCGTCCGGCTGTATCAATAATGAGAAGGTCAATACCCGAGTTTTTTGCCTCCTTAACTGCTCTTTTTACAATTTTTACAGGATCCTGATTACCTTCTTCAGTATAAACGGGCACACCTGCCTGTTCACCCAGCACTTTCAGCTGTTCTATAGCGGCAGGACGGTACACGTCGCCGGCCACAAGCATGGGGTTTTTGCCGTTCTTGCTTTTCAGCATGCGGGCAAGCTTACCGGAGAAAGTGGTCTTACCTGAACCCTGCAATCCGGCTATCAGTATAATACATGGATTACCCTTCAGGTTGACATCAGCTTTTTCACCCCCCATAAGCTTTGCCAGCTCATCATGTACAATCTTCACCATCATCTGTGAGGGCTTAACAGCATTGAGCACATTGGCTCCCAGTGCTTTCTCCTTAACAGTGTCTGTAAATGATTTGGCTATCTTATAGTTTACGTCGGCATCAAGCAGTGCACGCCTTACCTCCTTCAGGGTCTCAGCTACATTTATCTCCGTTATTGTTCCCTGCCCCTTCAGCAGTTTAAACGATCGCTCCAGCCTGTCTGTTAAATTTTCAAACATTACTTTTTCCCTCTGTTTTCTATTTCAAATATATTAATTATTACATTCTCTCCGGCATATCTATTCCCAAAAGCCACATTGCACGCTTAATAGTTTCACCGCTTATATCCGACAGCCTGATCCTGAAAAGCCTGACAGAAACATCTTCCTCTCCCAGTATTGAATAATCATGATAGAACTGGTTAAATTCCCTGGCCAGATCATAAACATAATTGGCTATTATCGATGGATTTAACATTTCAGCTGCGTCGGCAATGATATCATCAAACCTGCCGAGCAATTTGATCAGTTCTTTCTCCTTTTCATTAAGCTCCGGGTCATCATGAATATCTCCATCTTTCCCTTCATACTCTCCCGCCTTTCTGAGCACTGATCTTATCCGGGCATACGTGTACTGTATAAAAGGACCTGTATTGCCATTAAAATCTATTGACTCCCGTGGATTAAAAAGCATATTCTTACGCGGATCCACCTTGAGAATAAAATATTTAAGGGCAGCCAGTCCTATCTTGCGATGTATCCTTTCTTTTTCTTCCCTGCTGAAGTCATGCAGCTTGCCCAGCTCATCCGACATTTCAGATGCAGTGGTAAACATGGTTGCCAGCAGGTCATCCGCATCAACTATCTTACCCTCCCTTGATTTCATTCTTCCCTCGGGCAGGTTTACCATGCCATAGGAAAAATGGTGTATACCTCCGGCCCATTCATAACCAAGCCTTTTAAGTATTATCTTCAGTACTTTGAAATGATGATTCTGCTCATTGCCAACCACATAATACTGCCGCTCGAAACTGAAATCATTATACCTTTCCACCGCTGTACCCAGATCCTGTGTCATATAAACAGCAGTGCCATCAGCCCTCAGCAATAGTTTCTCATCGAGGTCCTCCCCGGACAGTTCAACCCATACAGACCCATCATCCTTTTTGTAAAACAGCCCCTTTTTAAGCCCATAGCTGATTATTTCCCTTCCTTTTTTATAGGTATCCGACTCATAATATATCTTATCAAAATCAACACCAAGTTCCCTGTAGGTAGCATCAAAGCCTTCATACACCCAGCTGTTCATCATCTGCCACAGCTCAACCGTTTCCCTGTCACCTGCCTCCCATTTTCTCAGCAGCTCCCTGGCTTCAGCCATCAGCTCCGAACGCTCTGCTGCCTCCTCAGGGGTCAATCCCCCGGATACAAGCTTTTCAATTTCTTTCCTGTAAGCATTCTCAAACTCAACATAATATTTACCCACAAAATGATCGCCCTTGATGCCTGTGTCAGCAGGTGTTTTCCCTTCACCAAACAGCTTCCATGCCAGCATGGATTTACATATATGAATACCCCTGTCGTTGACAATATTTGTTTTGTAAACCCTGTGACCGCAGGCTGTCAGTATCCTGGAAAGGGAATAGCCCAGCAGGTTATTCCTTATATGTCCGAGGTGAAGAGGCTTATTGGTATTGGGCGATGAATATTCAACCAGTGTAACCGCACCCCCCGCATTGTCTGAAAAAAAATCTTTTTTCCCGGATTGCATCAAGCCGTTAAATACCTGCATCAGTGCCCGCTTATTAAGCCTCAGGTTCAGGAAACCTTTTACCACGTTAAAACTGTCAATACCCGGATTGACATCCAGTATATAATTGCCAATATCGGTGGCGGTCTGCTCAGGAGATTTTTTCGAATACTGAAGCAATGGAAAAACAACCACAGTGATATCTCCCTCAAACTCCTTTCTCGTTTCCTGTATCTGGAGTTTTGAGATGTCAGGAACCTGTCCGTAAAGGCCTTTTACAGCATCCTCTATATTTCTTATCAGTGTTTTTTCCATTAGCTTTGATCTCTGTCAGCCTGCAAAGATAATATATTTTAGGATAAGGTTTTTTTCTGAAAGGATGGATATTTTACCTGTTTTTTAACTGTTCTTTATACCAAAGGTCACTGATATTTGACCTACAGGCTGATCTTTTTGACGAACAGCAAATAATATCTGGAAAAAAAAGGATATTTTTGACCATAAGGCAATAAATAAACATAGTACATACAAAACAAAATAGATTGCATATACACTAAAATACATCACATACAAACTGATGAGCATCTCAAAACTATATATTAAAGCGACAAAAAAAACACCGGAAATACATTTTGATCCCCGTAACGGCCAGCTGGTATTAAAAGGTAAATCAATACCTGAGAATGCCACAAGAACATATGAGTCAACTATCTCATGGCTGAAGGAATATATTAAGTCCCCAAAACAGGAGACAAATCTGCATTTTGATCTTATGTATTTTAATACGGCAACCTCTATATGGATAGCCCGCATGATAAAAATACTGTCGAAAATAAACGACCGTGAAAAACTCCTGCTTATCAACCTTTACTTCGATATGGAGGAGTTTGATGAAATGGAGGAACAGGATATGCAGGATGCTATAGCACCTGTACTGGATGTTGTAAATGAAGCAACCGTAAGCCTGGGGGTTAAGATCTTCGGTACAGACCACACGGGTGCCAGGCTAAAACAAAGACTGATTCTTATCTGATAAATACCTTCCTGGTATTTTCTTTCTGCTTCTGTTTTCTTATTTTTATTAGCCCTAATGAGTTCGTTTTATGAAACCATATGCAGTAAAACGCTCTCATAAGTGAGAGTGAAAAATTTAAATGCATGATAGCACGTATGTATTTGTATTTCTGATAACTATATTTTATGACCATGAATATTTCAGGCAAGCAAAAAACACATGACAGGGAACCCGTAGTGGCCGGGTCATTTTACCCGGCAGCTAAAGCAGAACTGACAGCCACAGTGGAAAAGCACTTTAAAGAAGCAGCTGAAAAGGCCTCATTCGGTCTTGAAGAAGGGGAAAGAGTAAGAGCAGTGATAACACCACATGCAGGATATGTCTTTTCAGGCACCGTAGCGGCGGCGGCTATAGCTGCCATTCCCCGGGGCACCGGGTATGATAATGTTTTCATTATAGGATCCAGTCACCGCGCATCCTTTCCCGGTGCATCAGTATATAATGAAGGTAATTATAAGACACCGCTGGGAACAGTGAAGGTAAACAGGGACATTGCTGATAAACTGATCAGCAATTCAGAAGTCTTCAGCTATAACAGGGCTGCCCACACCGGTGAACACAGCCTGGAGGTACAGCTGCCCTTCCTTCAGCGCTACCTGGACAAAAACACCAGTATAGTGCCTGTAATTATAGGGACCCATAACAGCAAAACATGCAGTGAGATAGCCTCTGCCCTGCAGGAATGGTTCACCGGCGACAATCTCTTTGTTATAAGCAGCGACTTCAGTCATTATCCCTCATTTGAAGATGCTGAGAGAGTTGATAAAATAACTGCTGACGCACTTATGACAGGCGATGCAGCTGTCTTTCTCGAAACCCTGGAAAAAAATTCAGGCAGCAATATCAGCGGACTGGCAACGAGTATGTGCGGGTGGACATCCGGACTGGTACTGCTTCATCTGGCAGAAAAGGAAGCAGGGCTGGAGTTCAGACATATTATGTATCGTAATTCGGGACACAGTAAATATGGAGATAATACCGGCGTTGTAGGCTATCATGCCATTGCTCTTATCGGCAAAAAAAAAGATAAAAACAAAAACACTGCTTTCAGCATAGATCAAAAAGACAGGGTTCAGCTTCTTAATATAGCAAGGGAAACACTGGATAATATACTCAGTAATAAACCTGAACCCGAATATAATGAATCAGATTTGTCTCCTGCTTTGCTGGATAAGCTCGGGGCCTTTGTATCCATATACAGGAATGGAGAGCTAAGAGGTTGCGTGGGCCGCTTTATGCCCTCCGACCCTCTCTACCTGACGGTACGATCAATGGCAAAGGCAGCAGCCTTCAATGACAGTCGCTTCAGCCCGCTGAAAAAAGAAGAGATTGACGACATCAGTATTGAGATATCGGTTTTAAGCCCGCTGAAAAAGACAGACGATATAAACGAGATAGAGCTGGGCAGGCACGGCGTGTACCTAAAGAAAGGTTTCCATTCCGGCACCTTCCTGCCCCAGGTGGCCAGAGGTCGCGACTGGTCCGTCACCGATTTTCTGGGTCATATTGCAAGGGATAAGGCGGGACTGGGATGGACAGACTGGAAGGATGCCGAGATATACATATACGAAGCTTTTGTATTCGGGGAGGGATAAACAGTGTGACACCGCTGCACTTCAGCCGTTTCCAGCCCCTTTACAAGCTGGAGCAGCTGCCCCCCACCCCTGTCAGCACTCTTGATGAAGCATCGAATATTGCAAGGGAAGAAGGTATGAGGCATGGCGTATGGGCTTAAAAAACGGGCGATGACCTTTGTAAAGGATAAATATAAATTGTTTTTATAACAGAAATGAAGGAAAAGGAAGCAAGGCAAAGAATAGAACAACTTAAAAAAGAGCTTAACGACCATAATTATTATTATTATGTGCTTAACAAACCACGCATATCGGATTTTCAATATGATGTTCTCCTGCGTGAGCTGACTGATCTTGAAAAAGAATTTCCTCAACTCAGAACTGAAGACTCTCCCGGAATGAGGGTTGGCAGTGATATAAGCAAAGAGTTCAGGCAGATAAAGCATAAATACCCTATGCTTTCACTCAGTAACACCTACAGTGAAGAGGAAGTATATGAATTCACAAGGCGTGTCAGCAGGTCGCTGGGCAGGGAACCTGAATATGTCTGTGAACTGAAATATGACGGGGCTTCCATAAGCCTTACTTATAAGAAAGGCATTCTTGTTTCTGCCCTTACAAGGGGTGACGGTGAGACGGGTGATGAGGTAACAAATAATGTAAGGACTATCAGGAGCATACCCATCAGGCTGCGAGGCGATGATTACCCTGAGGAATTGATTGCCCGGGGCGAAATATTCCTGCCGGCGGACAGCTTCAGGAAGCTGAACGAGGAAATAATGCAAAAAGGAGGACAATTATTTGCCAATCCAAGGAATACAGCCGCAGGGACACTAAAGATGCTGGACCCCTCAATAGTGGCGAGCCGGGGACTGGACTGTTACCTCTACTACCTGCCCGGCGAATCCCTGCCCTATGACAGCCATTATGATAACCTTCAGAAAGCAAGGGAATGGGGATTGAAAATACCTGAAGAAATATCCCTGTGCAGGGGGATGGATGATATTTTTAATTATATTAAATACTGGGAAGGTGAAAGGAAGAAACTGCCATTTGAGATAGACGGGGTGGTGATAAAGGTTAACTCACTGGCTGATCAAAGAAAGCTGGGGTTTACGGCAAAATCGCCCCGCTGGGCTATAGCATATAAGTTTAAAGCCGAGCAGGCCACAACCAGGCTGCTGTCTGTCACCTTCCAGGTAGGGCGCACGGGCTCCGTCACACCTGTAGCCGAGCTTGAGCCGGTGAGCCTGGCAGGAACAGTGGTTAAAAGGGCCTCACTGCATAATGAAGCACAGATAAAGCTGCTTAACCTCCATAAGGATGATACCGTTTATATAGAGAAGGGAGGCGAGATAATACCAAAGATAGTGGGGGTTGATATAAATAAACGGGATAAAGATGCACAGGCCATCCGGTTTATAAGCGAATGTCCGGAATGTGGCAGCCCTCTTAGCAGGATACCCGGTGAGGCAAACCACTACTGTCCCAATATATACCGTTGTCCCCCGCAGGTAAAAGGCAGGATAGAACATTTTATAAGTCGTAAGGCAATGGATATAGACGGACTGGGGGAAGAAACAGTTAACCTGCTCTACCGCTCAGGAATGCTTGAAGATATAGCTGACCTCTACACCCTCAGAAAAGAACAGCTGGTAACACTTGAGCGTATGGGTGAAAAGTCGGCAGACAATATTATAAGGGGCATTGATGAATCAAAGTCGGCCCCCTTCCATAAAGTGTTATACGCCCTGGGCATACGGTATGTGGGTGAAACGGTGGCAAAAATATTAGCCGGACGATTCAGCTCAACAGGGGAGTTATCACGTGCAGGATACCATGAGCTTGTAGCAATACCGGGTATAGGTGAAAAAATTGCAGGCAGTATAAGAGCATATTTCAGTGCTGATAATAATATTGAGATACTGAGACGCCTGGAAGAATACGGTGTTAACCTGGAGGCAGAAAAAACCGAAAAAAGTGCTCCGGCTATACTGGAAGGGAAAAGCATTGTGATATCCGGGGTTTTTGAAAAGCACAGCAGGGAAGAATATAAGGATATGATTGAAGAATATGGAGGAAAGAATGTATCTTCGGTGAGTTCAAATACCAGTTTCATACTGGCAGGCAAAAATACGGGGCCTGCGAAGAGAGAAAAAGCAGAGAAACTGGGTGTTGACATGATAACTGAAGAAGATTTTCTGAAAATGTTAAATAAAGTATAGCTTTCGGAATTATTATTCCTTAAAAATCGATTAGGTTTGTAAGATGGAACTTTTTAAAGGAATGCGTTTACGTACCGGCAGGTGGCTGCTGAAAATGCAACAAAAGAAGGTCAGGCGCAACAAGCAATTCAATAACCTGGGCAATTCACATAAGATAGGCCTGGTATGGGACGGAAGCAATACATCCGATTTTAAAAGTATAGCTTCTTTTTATAGTGATATGCTTAAAAATAATATACAGACTGATATCATATGCTATTACCCGGAGAAGGTCCTTCCCGACCAGTATACCGCAATAAGGTATCTAAAATGTGTTAAGGTAAGCGACCTCAACCTGTGGTACATACCGCAATCACCCGAGATTGATGAGTTCATCAATATACCATATGAAATACTTATTGATGTCAATAATAATAATTACTTCCCTGCTGAATATATGACAGTACTTTCAAAGGCTGAATTCAAGGTAGGTCCGGCCTGCTCTGCATACAGTGATATGCTGGATATGACAATAAAGATTGAAGGTGAATATGAGACTTCGTATTATCTTGAACAGGTAAAATACTACCTCGAAATGATAAACACCGGAAGGGGAAATTAAATAATAAAGGTATGAAAAAATTCGAAGGACTGGGTGTTGCAATGATCACCCCATTTAAATCAGACAGAAGCGTTGATTTTAAATCCCTGGAAAAGCTGACAAACCATATTATTGATGGCGGATGTGATTACCTTGTTATTATGGGTACAACCAGCGAGGCTGTAACACTTAACCAGAGTGAAAGAGAGGCTGTAACATCATACATTAAAGAGGTCAGTGACGGCAGGCTGCCCATTGTACTGGGCATGGGCGGCAATAATACACAACAGGTAACGGATGATATCATGCATACTGATTTTGAAGGCATCGATGGTATCCTTTCGGTGGCTCCGTATTATAATAAACCCGGACAGAAAGGATTGCTGCTACACTTCAGGGAGATAGCAGCAGCATCACCCGTACCGGTTATACTTTATAATGTACCGGGACGCACAAGCTGCAATATTGATGCTGATACCTGTCTTGAACTGGCATGGAACCATAAAAACATAGCAGGTATTAAGGAAGCATCAGGCGACCTGTCGCAGGTAATGAGAATAATAAATGATAAACCCGAAAAATTCCTTGCCATATCAGGTGATGACCTGAATGCCCTGCCCTTTATATCGCTTGGAGGTTCAGGAGTGATATCCGTTCTTGGCAATGCCTTCACCGCTGAATGGAAAGAGATGATAAAGCTTGCCCTGAAGCATGATATTATAAAAGCACGTGAGATTCATTATAAGTATATGGAGCTTATAAACCTGCTCTTTGCCGATGGTAATCCGGCCGGCATCAAAGCTGCAGCCAGTAACCTGGGACTGTGCCAGAATTACCTGCGCCCGCCTCTCACCACTGCCTCAAGGCAGACCTCCGCTAAGATCAGTTCAATAATTGAAGATCTGAAGCTTTAAGAGCCAGCTTACACACTATCGCGGGCTTGTGTGGGTGCCGTTGGTTCCACCCTGCCATGACAGTGCTTGTATTTCCTGCCGCTGCCGCAGGGACAGGGGTCATTACGGCCCACTTTCTTTTCAACCCGTACTGGTTCAGCTTTCTGTGGCCTGTCAGCCTGGCCTCCACCACCGGAACTGTCACTGTATGACGAATAGTCGCTTTTTGAAGCACGGTAACGGCTCATATCGGTTCTCCTCCTGCGTTCTGCTTCCCTCACCTGATCCGGATCAGGACTGGGTATATGTCCCTTCATAAGAGTGGATATAACATTTTTGTTTACCCTCTCTATCATTGACTTGAACAGTTCAAAAGACTCAAACTTATATATAAGTAAGGGATCTTTCTGCTCATATGTTGCGTTCTGAACCGACTGCTTGAGCTCATCCATCTCCCTGAGATGCTCCTTCCACAGCTCATCAATTGTTGCAAGGACCACTGTCTTTTCATATGAGCGTGCCAGCTCTTTACCTTCAGACTCAACTGTTGCTTTCAGATTGGTGATCACCTGGTAAACCTTTGTACCGTCAGATACAGGCACAACAACATTTTCATAAACATGAGCCTGCTTCTCATAAACATCCTCTATAACAGGATAAGCATCCGCCGATATCTTGTCTACCTTTCGTTTATAGCTTTCAATGACATTATTATTAAGCATCTCTATAAGCTCATCCGGGTTTATCTTAAGGAATTCCTTTTCGTCCACCGGCGACTCCATTGAGAAGGACCTCAGCAGGTCAATACTGAAATTCTCATAATCAGCATCAGGATGGTAGGTATTAACTATATGCTCCGATACGTCATATATCATATTTGCTATGTCAACGCTGAGGCGTGATCCCTGCAAAGCATGTCGGCGCCTCTTATATATCACCTCTCTCTGGCTGTTCATCACATCATCATATTCAAGCAGCCTTTTACGTATACCAAAATTATTCTCCTCTACCTTTTTCTGCGCCCTCTCAATTGATTTGGAGATCATTGGATGCTGAATCATCTCACCCTCGCGCAATCCAAGCTTATCCATTACCCCTGATATTCTTTCTGAACCAAAGAGCCGCATCAGGTCATCTTCAAGTGATACATAAAACTGTGAAGAGCCCGGATCGCCCTGCCTGCCTGCACGTCCTCTCAGCTGGCGGTCTACACGCCTCGACTCATGTCTTTCCGTGCCTATTATTGCCAGTCCGCCTACCTCTCTTACTTTCGGGGTCAGCTTAATATCAGTTCCCCTGCCGGCCATATTGGTAGCAATGGTAACGGCACCCTCCTGCCCTGCCTCTGCAACAATATCAGCTTCACGGGCGTGCTTTTTGGCATTCAGCACATTATGCTTTATACCCTTCATGTTCAGCATCCTGCTTAAGAGCTCGGATATCTCCACCGAGGTGGTACCTACAAGGACGGGACGCCCTTTCCTGTTAAGCTCAAGTATCTCATCAATAGCCGCATTGAACTTCTCACGCCTGGTTTTATAAACCATATCCTGCATGTCATCTCTTATAATGGGCTCATTGGTGGGAATAACCATTACATCCAGCTTATAGATATCCCAGAACTCACCTGCTTCTGTCTCGGCCGTACCAGTCATACCGGCCAGCTTATGATACATGCGGAAATAGTTCTGCAGTGTTACGGTGGCAAAGGTCTGGGTGGATGCCTCCACCTTAACCCTCTCCTTTGCTTCTATGGCCTGGTGCAGTCCGTCCGAATAACGTCTTCCCTCCATTATCCTGCCTGTCTGCTCATCAACAATCTTAACCTTATTATCGATAACAACGTATTCAACATCCTTTTCAAAGAGTGTATATGCCTTAAGCAGCTGGTTCATGGTGTGCACACGTTCACTCTTAACCGAGAAATCCTGCAGCAGTTCATCCTTGGCCTTAAATTTCTCCTTCTCAGTCAGTTCCGATTTTTCTATCTCGGCAATCTCGTTACCCACATCGGGTAAAACAAAGAAGCTGGCATTCTCCACCGAGGTGGATATCAGGTCAAGACCCTTTTCGGTCAGCTCAATGGAATTATTTTTTTCATCTATAATAAAATAAAGGGCTTCCGTCACCTTGGGCATCTCCTTACTATTATTCTGCATATAGAAATTTTCGGTCTTCAGCAGCAGTGATTTCATCCCTTCCTCACTCAGAAATTTTATTATTGCGCTGTTTTTGGGAAGACCCTTAAATGCCCTGAGCAGGAAAAAACCGCCCTTTTCCCTGTCATCCTCATTGATATGACGCTTTGCATCCGCCAGCACCTGCGTCACCAGCTTCCTCTGCGCGCTCACCAGCTTTTCCACCATGGGCTTCAGCTCATCGAATTGCTGGGTGTCACTTTTGGCTGTGGGTCCCGATATAATCAGCGGTGTACGGGCATCATCAATAAGAACGGAGTCGACCTCATCAACAATGGCATAATTATGTTTTCTCTGTACAAGGTCTTCAGGGTTAATTGACATATTATCCCTCAGGTAATCAAATCCGAATTCGTTATTGGTGCCAAAGGTTATATCAGCCATATAAGCCTTGCGACGCGATGCCGAATTAGGTTCATGCTTATCAATACAGTCTACGGTAAGACCGTGAAACTCATAGATAGGTCCCATCCATTCAGCATCCCTGCGGGCAAGGTAATCGTTAACGGTCACAAGGTGAACCCCACGTCCTGTTATAGCATTCAGAAAAACCGGCAGGGTGGCAACCAGGGTCTTCCCTTCACCCGTGGCCATCTCGGCTATCCTTCCCTTATGCAGTGCCACACCTCCGATAAGCTGTACGTCATAATGTACCATATCCCACACTATCTCGGTGCCTCCTGCTATCCACCTGTTTTTCCAGTATGCCTTATCTCCTTTTATAACTATACTGTCTCTCCCGGCCGCCAGGTCGCGGTCAAAATCGGTGGCAGTCACTTCCAGCTCTTCGTTATCATTAAAACGGCGTGCCGTCTCCTTCACTATGGCAAAAGCCTGTGGCAACAGCTCATCAAGTATTACCTCCAGCTTTTTGTCAATATCTTCCTCTATCCTGTCAATCTCATCAAACTTTCCTTCCTTGCTGACAATATCATCTTCAGCAGCGGCTTGCTTCCTGAGTTCTTCTATCTGTGACTCCTCTTCCTTCAGTGATTCCCTGATCTTCTCCTTAAGCTTATATGTCAGTGAACGCAGTTCGTCATTGCTGATGGAATCCAGTTTCTCAAATTCAGCCTTTACCATATCCGCAAAAGGTGTCATCTCCTTCAGGTCCCGCTCATACTTGTTACCAAGAAAAACACCCAGTACTTTATTTATTATACTCATCTTATTAACATTTCTTATTTGCCTCTTCCGTCCTCAATATACCAATCATAGGACAAGCAACAAAATTAACTTGTTTTTCCGTATAATAAAAAGAAAGGCGAAGGCTTTTATCACAGCTCTGAATATGCCTGTACCATGGACAGCCCTTTATCCCTGCAAAGCATAAAAAAAGGGATCCTCAATGGATCCCTGCTACGGCCCGGCCCTTTCATATGATACTGCCTTTATTATTCTTTTGTATTCCGGAAGTATACAAAGTCAGACCTTATATGTACAGCCTTATTCTTCGCCTTCTTCTCCGGCTCTCATGGACATAATATCCCTGTCAAACATATAAAGATTATGATCGCCCACAAGATTAAGCTTATCAATAATAGCCTGTGATGAAGACTCTTCTTCTACCTGTTCAGCCACGAACCACTGTAACCAGTTATTAGTGGCATAATCATTCTCTTTCACCGTCAGGGCCACAATTTCGTTTATACTTTCGGATATATACTTTTCGTGCTCAAGCACCTGGTCAAACATAACTTTTAATCCATCAAAATCAGCAGGCGGTTTGTCAAAGGAAGGAATAACAGCTTTGCCTTCCCTTTCGTTGATATATCTGATTATCTTAAGCATATGCATCTTCTCTTCCTCTGCCTGGGCATAAAGCCAATCGGCTACTCCACCGTAGCCCTTTGTCTCTGTCCATGAGGCCATAGCAAGATAAAGTATGGCACTGTATCCTTCTCGTTCAACCTGCCTGTTTAACAGGTCTTCAATAGATTTTTTAAGCATTTTCAAATAATTTTTAAGGTTAAATAATATGGTTTATATAAATAACAAGTTCCTTCTTCAATGGTTCACTCACGTGCTTATTAAGAATCCAGGGAACCTGTCAGATTCTCAACTTCATCAATAAGATGATTGATATTGAAGGGTTTGGGAAAGACTGCATCCGCACCCAGGGTTCTGGCAATATCAAGATAATTTGAAGGGCCAATTTTGCCGCCACCTGAGATTGCAATAATAAATAATTCAGGCTTTACCTTTTTCAGTTCCATAATAAGCCCTATACCATCCTGTTCGGGCATTAAGATATCAGTTATTACCAGGTCAGTCATAACAGACTTAAACTTATTAACAGCCTCCCTGCCGTTTGATGCCTCAATTATTTTATGGTTCCGCTTCTCCAGCGACTGCTTAAGCATTGTGCGAAGGTCCTCATTATCTTCCACCAGTAAAATTCCCGCCATAATATCTAGTTTAATTTATTCAGTATATCTTTAAGCGTCAGGGGCTTATTGAGCACCCAATAATAAAGGAACTCATCACACCGGGCTTCACTGCCAGGGGCTGTGTCCTCCTGACTGATTATAATTCTCTTTATCCCGGACCTCCCTGTTTGTTTTCCAGGTCCCTGTCACCCTTCCTGAGCTCTCCTTCCTGTTCATCATATAACGGTATCCTCACGGTGAACACCGAGCCTTCTCCCTCACGGCTTTCCACATTTATTTCACCTTCCATTGCATTTACTATTCCATAAGACACTGCAAGGCCCATTCCGGTGCCTTTATCCACTTCCCTGGTTGTAAAAAAAGGCTCAAAAATCCTGTCTATAACAGCCGGATTGATACCTGTTCCGGTATCCCCAAACACTATATCAACATATCTATCACCACCGGAGCATGGGCAGGACAGCCCAACACTCAAAACACCGCCTTTAGTCTCCATTGCCTGTATGGCATTGGTCATTATATTCATAAAAACCCTGAACAGCTGGGTTGGATCGCCATGCACAAGCCCTTCAAACTCCCTGTAATCCTTTTTTAGACTTATACCGTCAGGCAAAGATGATATAATAAAATCCACTGCCTCCTCAAGTACCTTAACAGGCTCCACAGGCACATAATGAAGGTCATGCTGCTTACTAAACAGCAGCATCTGGTTTATTATATCACCGGCTTTGCGCACAGCCTTTATCTGGCTGCTCATATAATCATAGACAGGCGATCCTTTCCCTGCCTCCTCCATAGTCATTTCTGAATATCCTGATATAGTTGTAAGAATGGTATTAAAATCATGAGCTATCCCTCCAGCCAGTGTTCCCAGTGTTTCAATGCGCTGTGCCCGGGAAAGTCTTCTTTCAAGTATCACTTCCCTTGTAATATCCTCAAGGGTTCCTTCTATAATATGACCACATCCGGTATCTTCCCTGACAAAACTGCTTACCCTTGTAAAAATCTCTTTACTCCCTGCAGTAAACATCTGTACCCGGCTGAAGGTAGCGGTTTCGCCTGCCTCATCTGATCTTATATGCTCAAAAAAACGATAATCTTTACTGGTAAAATCACTGAATCTCACCTGCAGCCCGCTCTTCCTTTCCAGCTCCAGGATATTATAGAATGTTTCATTGGCTTCAGTAATAAGCCCGTCACGCGTACAGGCAAATATACCGAAAGGCAGCTGCTTTCCCAGGAAGCGGTTTTTTTGTTCTTTCTCTCCTGCTCCCTGATCTCCTGCCTTATCATCCCCCAGACTCCTGGTTTCAACAATAGTATAATTCAGTTTTGTATTACTACTTTTAAAAGGTTTGTATGTCACTTCATAAAACCTGCCCCCTGTCCCTGAAATATCAAAGAATGACCTGTACTGCACTTTCTCTCCCTTAAGGCTGCGTTCAATATTAGGCTGTATTTTTTCCCTGTATATCTTTCCTCCCCAAATTTCAGAGGGACTCTTTCCTGTAAGTTCCTCCCTGTTCTTAGAGAAATTGCGGCAAAAAGAATCATTTACTTTCTCATATTTGAGCTCACTGTTGATAATACTGATCATTGAATCAGAATTATCAATCAAAAAATGCAGTATTTCTTCAGACAGCTTACTGGCCATTATCAGTCATAGTCAAGCCCGAACTCATCCTTTAGTTTATCAAGGGCGGGATTTTTACGGGACATGTGTTTAAATTTCTCCTCATCGGTATAGGGTGTCTGCTCATCCTGTTTATCACTTACCCTGGTCATGAACCGGATTTTCGAATTAGACAGTTCTCTGACAAGATGTTTTATAAGATCCTGTTTGTATTTCTGATCAAAATAATCTTTTTGTGCCTTATTACTGAGTTGCAACACTATCCTGGTTTCATCCTCAATTTCAGGTTTCATAGCCTTTATTATGCTTGACATGCGTGGATTGCCGGACCTGATCCTGTCACCAAAACTATTCCATGCTTCAACAAGCTCCTCCTTTCCGAATTTATTATCAGCCGGAACACTATCATCACTGCCGTAATCATCAGCCTTCTCATCAACCTTTTCCACATTGTCCTTCTCTTGCTGTTTTTTCAGGTTGTCCCTGATAGAAAATGATCTTGATGCCTGTCCCTGCCTCTCTTCTGCCTTCACCGCCCCTCCGGCTGTCCTTTTTTCCCTTACTGTATTTAGCCCCGTTCCTGTATTTGTGCCGGACACTGTTTCCGGACCGGTTCCTGTTTTTGTGCCGGGTACTGTTTCCGGACCGGTTCCTGTTTTTGTGCCGGACACTGTTTCCGGACCTGCGTTTTTTCTTTTTCCGTAAGCTTCATTATCCTGCCTGTCTTTTACGGGACTGGTTGATCCGCCTTCACTGCCAGTGTCAGTATTAAGCACAGCCAGTCTTATCAGAGCCAGCTCCACATGCAGTTTTTGGTTCTTACTGGACTTAAAATTAATATCGGCAGCAGATAATATGTCGAGTCCGCGATAAAGAAAAGCCAGCGGACATCTCAGTGTTTGTTCCCTGTACTTATCCCTTATTGCCGAGCCTGCCTCCACCAGCTTAAGAGTTGCCTCATCCTTGCATACAAGAAGGTTACGGAAATGACTGCTTAAGCCTGCAATAAAATTATGGCCGTCAAAGCCTTTCTCCAGAACATCATTAAATAGCAGCAGGGCGCTTGAAACATCACCTGACAGGAATGCATCCGTTGCCTTCAGGTAATACTCATAATCGAGTACGTTCAGGTTTTCAATTACATCGGCATAGGTGATTTTTTTGCCCGTATAGCTCACTATCTGGTCGAGTATTGACAGGGCATCCCTCATGGCACCGTCCGATTTTTGTGCGATTATCTGCAATGCTTCCTGCTCTACTTCAACACCTTCCCTTCCGGCAACAAACATCAGTCTTTTGACTATATCATCTATGGTTATCCTGTGAAAATCAAATATCTGGCACCTGGAAAGTATTGTGGGTATTATTTTCTGCTTCTCTGTTGTAGCCAGTATGAACACCGCATGAGGCGGTGGCTCTTCAAGTGTTTTCAGGAAAGCATTAAAGGCCGAGGTACTGAGCATATGTACCTCATCTATTATATATACCGAATAGCGGCCAAGCTGGGGTGGTATTTTTACCTGGTCGGTAAGTGTCCTGATATCATCAACCTTATTATTTGAAGCAGCATCCAGTTCGTGTATATTATAAGACCTTGAACTGTCAAATGCCAGGCAGGATTCGCATTTGCCGCAGGCTTCCGTATCTTCACCAAGGTCCTGGCAGTTAATGGTTTTTGCCAGTATGCGTGCACAGGTAGTTTTTCCCACTCCCCTGGGTCCGCAGAAAAGATAGGCCTGTGCAAGGTGATTTGTCTTAATGGCATTCTTGAGTGTTGATGTGATGGCTTCCTGCCCGACAACGGTATCAAACTTAACAGGCCTGTATTTCCTTGCAGAAACAATAAAATTCTCCATTTTAAAAAACTATTTTGATGCACGACATATAAAATACAAATATAAGAAATAATGACATCCCTCTTAATTATTTAATCTATAATATATCAGTAAGATAATTGGATAATTTGAATAAATACTATATTTTTGCAGCCCGATTTTATTATATAATTATTTAAAAATTATTAAACTATGTTGAATCAGTATGAAACCGTTTTCATTGCAACTCCCGTTTTGTCTGAGGTCCAGATGAAGGAAGCGGTACAAAAGTTCAAGAAGATTATCACCGATAATGAAGGTGAGATCGTTCATGAAGAGAACTGGGGCCTGAGGAAGCTGGCCTATCCCATTCAGAAAAAGTCCACCGGCTTTTATTACCTGATAGAATTCAGGGGACCGGGTGAACTGGTAGAAAAACTTGAGATCCAATACAGGAGGGATGAGAGAGTAATCAGATTCCTTACCTTTAAGATGAACAAGTATGCAGTGAAATATGCAGAAAAGAAAAGAAAGCAGAAAGAAACAGAAAAAACCCAGGAGGACTAAATTATGGCACAGAACGAATCAGAAATCAGATATTTAACGCCCCCGACGGTAGAGATCAAAAAAAAGAAATACTGCCGTTTCAAAAAGAACAGGATCAAGTATGTTGATTACAAGGATCCCGAATTCCTGAAGAAATTTTTGAATGAGCAGGGTAAGATCCTGCCCAGAAGAATAACGGGTACATCACTCAAGTACCAGAGGAAAGTAGCCAAGTCGATTAAGAGAGCCCGTCATCTGGCCTTGCTACCATATGTAACTGATCTGTTAAAATAAAAAGAGGAGGAAATAGAAATGGATATCATACTTAAACAGGATGTCAGCGGACTGGGTGATAAGGACGAGATTGTATCGGTAAAAGACGGCTATGCACGTAACTACCTTATACCACAGGGACATGCCATACTGGCAACCGCATCAGCAAAAAAAGTTCATGAAGAGAACAAACGCCAGCGTGCACATAAGGAAGAAAAGATAAAGCTTGAAGCCGAAGAAATGGCTCAGAAGCTTTCAGATGTTAAACTTACCATTGGTGCCAAAACCAGCAGTTCGGGTAAAATATTCGGATCTGTAAATACCATACAGATAGCCGAAGCCCTGAAGAAGGAAGGTTTTGATATTGATCGCAAGAAGATAAGTATTGAAGGCGACCAGGTAAAAGAAGTAGGTAAATACAAGGCAATTGTCAAACTGCACAAAGAAGTTAAAGCAGAGATAGACTTTGATATTATAGCCGAGTAATACAATATATGCTAAGGAAAAAAGGGTGCCGGGCAATTGTCTGGTACCCTTTTTTCATGTTCAGGATATCTTATTTTACCGCAACAGTTACTATTTCGATAAGAGCACCCAGGGGCAGTTCCTTAACTGCAAAGGCTGCACGCGAAGGCTGGTTGTCAGCATAAAAACGTTCATATACAGCATTCATAGCCTTAAAATCTGACATATCAGACAACATGCATGTTGAACTCACAACATCATCAAAGGAATAGCCGGCTTCCGTCAGTATGGCCGATATATTCTTCATAACCTGCTCTGTTTGTTCCTTTATGCCACCCTCAACAATTCTTCCGCTCCCGGGATCAACAGGTACCTGTCCGGATATATACAGGCTGCCGTTTATCTCAACAGCCTGGCTGTAAGGACCCAGGGCGGCCGGCGCTTTTGATGTATGGATAATTTTTTTCATAGATAATAATATTTATTAATTAATTGTCATGAAAATCTTTCCTCCGCTCATATTTAAGATCCTGCAGTACACTGGCTTTAACACGTATGGTAAAATCCCAGCTTTTAAGGTAGCCGGTAGGTATCCAGTTAAAGCTCATCTCCCAGCAGTGCAGATCACGCGATATGCCTATCCTTGTCATTGTTATATCCTTGCTGCGGAAATCATAACCCGTTGAATAGGTAAGAGCAAAATTCTTTGTGAGTGTAACATTACCGCTCATTGTCATATTCTGATTAATGGTCGGCTCCTCCCTGTTCCTGGTATAATTAAGGTTATATGCAACTCTCATGGTCCAGGGAACACTAAAATCGACATAACCATACTCATCATAAAAGCCTCCGGGTTCTGACTGCCCGCCGTTGTCTGAACCCGGATTGCCTGACCGGGACCCGCCAGCCTGTGATCCTGGTGGCGGGCTATCTGCCTGTCTGCCGGAAGAGGACCCGCTCTTATTATCCCCGGCCGGCATAAAGGACTTTAATAATTTATTCAGCTCGAAATTAAGGCTCAGGTTAAAATTTGTCATTCTCAGGGGCCTCCTGCTGGCTGACCATTCACTTGTATTGATACGCCTGAACAATGAATCAGTTGCATATACATCAAAATTACCCCTTGTGGAAATACTGAGCTCCTCAAATAGCCTGGTTCTCAACACCATGGATAAAGGACTCCAGTTCAATGAATCAGCAAAAATATTATAAGATGTGTTAATACTGAGATTTTCAATTATTTTAACTTTTTTTTCGGTGTTGGTGGTATCATTTTTTGGTCTGACCTTCGCTTCAATAATATTACTCAGGGAGAAATTAAGGTTTCCACTCTTTCGAGATAAGGAAGGGGTGCTGTAAATGCCATTCTCATATATTGAATACTCTTTTGTATTGCCTTCTTCATCAGTCTGAACCTCCCTGTACATATCCGAGGAAAGACCGTCCAGAACAGGAACAAAGGAAAAAGAAACAGAGGGCTTCATCACATGACGTATGGCAATTATTCGTGAATCGGGGTTGGTAAACTGAAAGGTGCCGAATATCTGGGGACTGTAGCTGGCGCTGACAGAAGGGTTAATTGCATGTCCGTAAAAGAAACCCTGCTCCTGCTCACTCACAACCGTGCTTATGGTATCATCCGCCTGTGGATCATAATAATCAGGATCCCACCTCTTTGTGGTTCTTTCGGTAAACAGAACACCTGAATACCTCAGGCTCGGTGATATGGAAAAATTATTAAAAAGCCTTATGGGTAAGCTTATGGGTATCTCATGCTTAAAGCCGTTTTTCATATCCTCAAACATCTCGCTGCTGAACATCCTGTCGTTAGTGGATGATATCCTGTTATCCAGGTTGGCACTGTACTGCAGTTGCATCTCCTGCCACCATTTTGTTGTACCCCCGGTGTCAATGGTCTTTAAAGGATATATCCTCGACATGCCAAAGCTTATCCTTGGCAGGTTAAGGTTGACAGTGTTTGAGGATGAATTCTGGCTGTGATTAAGGCTTGAGGAGAAGTTAAAAGGGGTGCCCGCCCATGTCTTTGTATAGCTTATGCTCGACTGCTTGGTTGTTCTGACATGTTCATCTACATTATAGCTGTTTTCCCTGTCAAAACCCGAAGAGCTCATATTGACACTGGCGGAAAAACGTGTTCCGGGCTTTGCCTTCGCATCCTGGGAATGTGACCATCTTATAGAATAATTGCTGCTCTGCGTGTAATTCTCCAGACCTTTATAGCCTGTTACATTATTTGCATAATTAAGACTTAAATTACCATTATATTTATACCGTTTCCTGTAATTGCTGGCAGCAGTGAGACGCCAGGTGCCGTTAGTGTACAGGTCTCCTGTAAACTGAAGATCCATATAATCACTTATAGCAAAATAATAACCCAGGTCCTTCAAAAAATACCCCCTGTTATTCTCCTCACCATATTTTGGTATAAGTATACCTGAAGCATACTCTTTTTGTACAGGAAAATAACCAAAAGGCAGTATAAGGGGCAGTGGAATATCTTCCAGAACCAGGTAAGCAGGTCCTGATACAATTTTCTCATCAGGTATGACTTTTGCTTTTGGCAGGCGGACATAAAAATGCGGATGAGGGGCATCGCATGTGGTGTACTTGCTGCCCTTGACATGCAATGATCCGTCATCATGGCGCTTGGTAACCTCACTGTGCAAAAAACCTTCCTCTTCTTCTGTCACTATATTTCTTATAATAGCTCTTTTGCTTTTAAAATTATAGGTAAGCGTGTCTGCCTCAAACTCTTCATCACCGTCCCTGAACTGTGGAATATCTACAAGCGTGCCGGTTGAGTCTCTGCGTCCGTATGCATACACCTCTCCCTTATTAAGGTCAAGTACCATATAATAGGCATTAAGGCTTATATTTCCATAAACAGCCGAGGCATTATTCACCATATACACCTTCTGCTCCCTCATATCATAATACTGGGTATCAATGGCACTGTACACTATTGGCATATCAACGGCATCAGGTGATATTGTTATCCGTCTTATATTCGTGGTATCCACAGCTGCAGAGTCAATGCGCAAGGTATCCTGCATATAGGCAGCCGTATCCCTTACAGACAATAAGGAATCAGGCACCCTTTGGGTCTCCTGTCCGTACAGCATTGTTGATAAAAAAGCACTTATGAGGATAATATGTATCTTTTTCGCTGAAATAGTATATAAGTTTAGTACTATTTTTGTATTGTTGTTTTTAAACGGAGTAAAACTAATTAAAATCATCTTCATAGCATGAAGAGCAGGATTAAAAAATACAAACATTATACCATATTCAGCGGTGCCTGTTTTATATTACTGACAGCCGGTTTATTACTGCTTCTGCCATCCGGTGTTAAAGCGGATAAGCCACAGGAAAATGAATGGGTGGTTGTTATTGATGCCGGTCACGGAGGCAAAGATTCCGGCGCCCTGGGCAGGAAAAGCAGGGAAAAAGACATCACTCTGGCAATAGCACTGAAAACAGGGAAATATATTAATGAGTTGATGGAAGGCGTAAAGGTAATATACACAAGAGAAGATGATGAATTTGTTGAACTGTATAAAAGGGCCGAGATAGCCAACAAGGCCCAGGCCGACCTTTTTATTTCAATACATTGCAACGGTTTCAGGGATGGCAGGATAAGGGGCTCTGAAACATTTGTAATGGGTATACATAAGGACCAGGGAAACCTTGAAGTGGCCATGAAAGAAAACTCGGTGATAACACTTGAGGAGGACTACACTAAAAGATACCAGGGCTATGACCCCAACTCATCCGAGTCATTCATTATTTTCTCACTGATGCAGAATATCTATCTTGAGCAGAGCCTTAATTTTGCCAATTATATACAGGATCAGTTCAGGACACGTGTGGGTCTGAGCGACCGTGGTGTAAAGCAGGCAGGACTGATTGTACTATGGCAGACCACAATGCCAAGCGTGCTGGTGGAAGCAGGGTTTCTTACCAACGGGCAGGATGAACGCTTTCTTATGTCAGAGCAGGGACAGGATTACATTGCATCAGCCATTTTCAGGGCATTCAGGGATTACAAGCTGGCTATTGACCATAAAAGTGATTTTAGTACCCCCGGTGCAAGCGAAAACAATAATGATGAAATATGGTTTATGGTACAGCTGGCTACATCATCCGAAAAAAAGGAAGAGATGCCGGAAGAGTTTATGGGGCTGGGAGAGATAACGGAAATAGTGTCAGGTAAATATTTTAAGTATGCCACCGGCAGTTACAGTACATACAATGAAGCAGCCGAAAGAAGGAAGGAGCTGAGTTCCAGGTTTCCTGATGCTTTTGTGATAGCAGTCAAAAACCATGAAATCATTCCCCTGCAGGAGGCTATTGAACAAACACGGAGAAAATAATATGAAAAAATTATCAAAGGAGATTATTATAGGCCTGGCAGCTGTTTTAACCATTATTATTTTTATATGGCTGTTCAACTTTCTCAAAGGCAAGAACCTGTTCAACAGTAACGACAATTATTATGCTGTTTACGAAGATATTGCAGGGCTTGAAGAATCAAGTCCGGTAGAGATCAACGGTTATAAAGCAGGTACCGTGAGAGATATAATGTTTATTAATGACGGTTCAGGTAAACTGCTTGTAAATATTGGCATCAACAGTAATTATAAGCTGCCTGTGGGTACAATAGCGGAGATAACACCGGAAACAATGCTGGGAGGAAAGAAAATACGCCTCAATATGGGGGGAAATACCGTGTTTCACGATAAGGGTGATACAATAAAGTCGCGGCTTGACAGGGGTATAATAAACAGGCTGGATGACGAACTATCACCACTGGTTAAAAGTACCGGTCCCTTAATATCATCTATTGACTCACTGCTGGTGGCACTAAACAGCATCTTCACGGCTGAGTTTGAAAAAAATATTACAGGGAGTTCGGAAAATATTGAAAATGCAACTTATAAACTGGATACTCTGATTGGCAATTCAGCTGATAATTTAACCAATATTATCACAAGGCTGGATAAGTTTACCGCCATGCTGGATAAAAACTCCGGAGCCCTTGATACAACAATAAATAATATAACACAACTGACAGACGAGCTGTCAGAATCTGAAATCAAAAATTCAATCCATAATATTAATAAGGCAGCAAATGAAACGGCATTATTGCTTGAAAAGATAAATAATGGTGAAGGATCTGCAGGCCTTTTATTCAATGACGACTCATTATATACCAGTTTAAGCATGAATCTTGAGCAATTAAACCTGCTGCTTGAAGATATTAAATCCAATCCCGGTCGATATGTCAACTTTTCCCTGTTCGGAAGAAAAAATAAATCCCCATAGCATGGGCTTTACAGCTGAGGAGAATTCATAATAAAGATCTAATTAGCTGATATACTGGACTTTAATAATATAAAACTTTTTTTGATTTTTAATCAGTTGAAAGCTAATGCCATAGAATTAAATTGAAAAAGTCAAGCAAAAATAATTTTTTTTTTCATGTTTTTTTTTGCAAATATTGCTTCTGATTTTGACCTGTGTAAAAATTATTAACCACTAATCTACATGAACAAATCACATCATGAGGTATGGGAGGCGTGTCTCAGGATTATAAAGGATATTATACCATCGATTAGTTATAAGACATGGTTTGAGCCCATAGTGCCTCTGAGGCTTAAAAATAATGTTTTAACCATCCAGGTACCAAGCCCCTTCTTTTATGAATATCTGGAAGAACAGTATATTGACGTTCTGAGAAAGACCCTCAGGAGAGAAGTTGGCAATGATGCAAAACTTGAGTATAACGTGGTTATGGAGAATACACAGTTCTCTAACGGTAAACCCTATACGGTCAAATATCCATCCAGTAATAAAACTGACCTTAAAAACAAACCGGTATCGGTACCTTATGAGGCGGCTCAGTCTTCAATAAAGAATCCTTTTGTCATACCGGGGATAAAAAAAGTACATTTTGATCCAAGGTTAAATCCGGATTATTCATTTCAGAACTTCATAGAGGGCGACTGTAACAGGCTGGCCCGCTCAGCCGGTATGGCAGTCGGAGCTAATCCCGGCGGCACAGCATTCAACCCGCTGATGATATATGGCGACTCCGGACTGGGCAAGACACACCTGGCACAGGCCATAGGTATACAGGTAAAGGAAGATTTCCCTGAGAAAGTCGTTCTGTATGTGAATGCCAATAAATTCCAGACGCAGTTTGTTGAATCAATAAGGAATAATAATAAAAACGACTTCCTGCATTTCTACCAGATGATAGATGTGCTTATACTGGATGATGTGCATGAATTTGCAGGGAAGGAAAAGACACAGGACACTTTCTTTCATATTTTCAACCACCTGCATCAGAGCGGTAAGCAACTAATACTCACCTGTGACCGTCCGCCCGTAGAACTTCAGGGAATGGAGCAGCGGCTGTTGTCAAGATTTAAGTGGGGACTGCTGGCCGACCTGCAGAAGCCTGATTACGAAACAAGGCTGGCCATCCTGAAAAAGAAAGCATATAACGATGGTATTGTGCTTGATGATGAGATATTTGAATACCTGGCTGCCAATATAGCCAATAATATAAGAGAGCTGGAAGCAGTGCTTATCTCACTCTATGCCCAGTCAACACTTAACAGGAAAGAGATAACCCTGGAGCTGGCAAGGCAGATGATTGACAAGCTCGTAAAGCACACAACAAGGGAGATCACAATTGACTTTATCCAGAAGATTGTATGCGATTATTACAGGATACCCATTGACCTGATGCAGAGCAAGACAAGGAAGAGGGAGATTGTCCAGGCCAGACAGGTATCCATGTTCTTCAGCAAAAGCCTGACAAAAGCATCACTGGCAAGTATAGGATCCCAGATAGGGGGCAAAGACCATGCTACAGTGCTGCATGCCTGTAAAACAGTTAATAACCTGATTGATACCGATAAGCATTTCAGGAATCAGATAACAGAAATTGAAAAAAAGATCAAGGTATAGAATGGAGCTTTCACATCTTTCAGAGGAGTTTTTTAAATTATATGGTAACAGGTCGGATGCACCTGTTATTTTTTTCAGCCCGGGCAGGGTAAACCTTATCGGGGAACATACAGATTATAATAATGGTTTTGTATTTCCCTGTGCCCTCGATTATGGCACCTACCTGCTTGTAAGGACAAGGAATGATAAGCGCCTGCTTCTTAACACCATGAATTTTGAATTCTCTGCATCCTTAAGTATTGATAATATAGTAAAGGACAGCCAGGGACGCTGGATAAATTATCCCCTGGGTGTGATAGCAGGATTTAAGAAAAGAGGGATATCACCCGCAGGCATGGAAATGCTTTTTTACGGTAACATACCCAATGGTGCGGGACTCTCATCATCGGCATCAATAGAGATGGCCACCGCCATAGCTGTTAACAGCTTAAACGGTAACAGGCTTTCAACCCTCGATCTTATTAAGCTGAGCCAGGATGCTGAAAACACCTTTGTTGGTATGAACTGCGGCATTATGGACCAGTTTGCCGTTGGCATGGGCCGTAAAGACAGGGCCATACTGCTGAACTGTGATAACCTTGATCATGAAGAAGTACCTTTTGTGCTTGATGACTACCGGCTTATTATCAGTAACACAAATAAAAGAAGGGGTCTTACCGATTCTAAGTATAACGAGAGGC
Organism: Bacteroidales bacterium; assembly: GCA_041685495.1. Lineage (GTDB taxonomy): Bacteria > Bacteroidota > Bacteroidia > Bacteroidales > VadinHA17 > UBA9300. The sequence goes on along the minus strand of JAWLFR010000004.1, from coordinate 12,603 downwards.
GGGCTGAATGTGAGCAGGCGGTAAGGTACCTGAATAAAAAAACAGAAATAAGCCACCTGAGCCAGCTGGGAATTGAGGACCTGCAGCTGCTGGATGAACTGATACCTGACATTACGGTACGTAAAAGGGCCAGGCATGTCATAAGCGAGAACCACAGGGTTCTCCAGGCTGTTGAGGTACTCAAAAAAGGTGATATTACCAGCTTTGGACGCCTTATGAATGAGTCCCATGCATCATTGCGGGATGACTATGAGGTAACGGGACAGGAACTTGACATTCTCAGTGACGAAGCCAGGAAGATAAGCGGTACCGCAGGCAGCAGGATGACAGGTGCCGGCTTTGGCGGATGCACGGTCAGCATTATAAGAAAAGAACAGACAGACAAATTTATTGAAACACTGGGTAAAGCCTACACCGGGGCTACCGGACTGCAGGCCGACTTTTACCTTCCCGAAATCGGAGACGGTGCAAGGCAGATAAAATTATTTTAAATCCCTTACACAACGGAACCCGACAGTGGCACTGCGGTCGAAGCCCGGTGATACAAGCAGCAACATCTGTGTCATATCCAGAGGCTGCGGTCCCCCCCTGACATACCACCAGCTGGAGTCCGGGTCATAACAGCTTCCCCCACGCATAATAAGGAAATAATGGCTGCCATTATCATAAACATCACCGGTCATCTGCCATACATTACCCACCAGGTCCGCCACACCATATGGACTCTCTCCCTTACTGAAGGCATCAACAGGTGTCAGCCTGTCAAATGAATTATTACATTTTGTCCCGTGAAATTCATCGCCCCATGGCCATTTACGCCCATCGGTGCCCTGTGCTGCCAGTTGCCATTCGGCTTCGCTGGGCAGCCTCTTGTCTGCCCAGCGGGCGTAGGCCCTGGCATCTTCAAGACTGATATATACTACGGGGTAGTTATCTTTCCCGTTTTCATACCTGCCCTGGTTCCAGTTTTTAAGATAGTTAACCGTATCACCAGGGTAATAGCCTGTTTCGCTGATAAACCTGTAATACTGCTCATTTGTAACCGGGTACTTATCTATAAGGAATGAATCAAGCTTATGAACACTGTCCGGGTCATTTGCAGGATAAGGAATAAAGTCCTCGTTATGAGACAGCTCATAGCTAAAATTGGCGGCTGGCACCAGCACCATATCTTCCGGGTATTCACCACTGTGGGCATCGGTACGTTCCATCTGGCTTATAAGCCAGGGCTCACCTCCTTTAAATTCTACCACTACCTCATCAGACAGTATATCCTCATTAAGCAACTGCACTATTATCTTACCCTCATAATCCGGGAATACACCCTGTATATAAAGCTGCACGCTGTCTTCAATCTCCGTTTCAAAGGCATCAGACTGGTATGAAGGTCTTGTATTCCAAACCCTTAGTTCTCCCGGTACCCTGCTGCTGACATAAAGTGAATCCTTCACAATATCAACATCCAGCAACCTGGGAAAACGGGCTATACAGTCAATGCTTCCTTCCAGTCTCGTCCCTTTTTTGTCATCATGGTACGGCAAGGTATTGACATTAACATAATAGCTATCCCCTTTCTTTACTGGTTCCAGTGCTTTATGATGCCACAGGCTAACATAATGATAAGGGTCCTTTTCTTCAACTCTGAGCAGCGGTTCATTATACCCCGCGGGGTCCATATTCAAAACCGTAAATAATGTTTTATCACCACCCTGCCAGCTGTTAATATGCAGTCCTCCCTTTCCGCTATCAAGCAGCGGCACCCAGTCATTATCAGCAAAAGCATCATTATTCTCCCTGAGTATCATAATTGTTGATGCCAGAAAATCATAATCCTTATCAAGCCGATGATAGCGACCCGGCCTGTACAGGTTAAGCTCCGTACCCTGACCGTTAAAAAAGGAAACAGCTATCTCTCGGTGAAGGGCTGCCTCACCCACATCACATACCCTGAAAATGGCAAATTCAGGTTTTATTATCCTGTTCAGGTTTAACTCGGGTGCAAGAAAAATAGCATTATGTACCCTGCCGGCAACTATACCGGGCATATCCTTTGGTACGGCCATCCCCTCAGAATACATCACCACCCCTTCCCTTACACTGTCAGCCGCCTCCTGCAGTTCATAGCTTGAGCTGCCCCGTGTATCAAGCACCACACCATCGGCTCCTATCTCCTTTATCAACCTGGCCATTCCCTCATAAGGATTCTCCTGCCTGGTGCTCCGGTCCCACGGATTATATGCTATAAAAAACTTTGTGTCCGCCTGTCTTGACATACTGGCAAAGTTGCTAAGCTGATCTGTTCCGCCCGGCAGATCATCATACAGGTCCCACTGGTTGCGCCTGTCGACCCCCAGACGCGGCCATGTTGGCCATATACCGTATGCATCGAGCTGACCGAAACGCTCATTGAACTCTTTCAGTTGCTGTCCGTAGCGGTAGCTGCCTTTAAACCTGTCGTAGAATGATTGATCCCAGGCAAACTGCATGGCCGTAAGGTAACTCTTCCTTATCCATTTAAGGTCCTCTCTTTCATAGAGGCTGTTATCAAAATCGGCCAGGTCATGTAAATACCTGTCCCTGAACATCAGTTTCAAACCATCCTGCCAGCTGCCGGTAAACATTTCACCGTAAAGATCAAAGGAAACATCAGCTCCGGGTGGCAGGAGGGTGCTGTACCTTCGTATAACAGCTTCCTCATTATTCCCCCTCCGTGCCAGGCAGGCAAATGATTGTTTTTCATCCAGCTTTCTGACAGTAAAGCCAAGCTCCCAGGCATTATCAGGAAGGATAACCCTCAGCGGTTCATATCCCGGACGATGAAGATAAGCCCTTGCCAGATCCCATGGCCCTTTACCTGTAATATATACATTATCATTACTTTCACCAAGGGGCAACACATTACTTATTTCAATGGTATCTGTGCCATCGTTCCTGAAACGTATCCTGCCCCGCCATCCGGGGTGATCACCTCCGAAAGAGGTAAATGAAACATTAAGGGAATTTTCAAAGCTCATCATAAACCTTGTCCCGGCCAGTACAACATCTACATCACTTGAAAGATAATAGCTGCCGTTTAACTCAAAACTGAATACCGGCAGGGATAGATTACTGCCAAGCTCATCATTATTATCAAGAATAAACTTTTCAATGTTCAGGCCCTCACGTGTTGAAAGACCCATATTCTCAAGTGACTGACTGTCTGCTGCATGATAGGAAAAGAAAAATAATAAAACTGAAGCAATATACCATTTACTCATCTCTTGCGTGTAATAATTTGCTGTTTATTAAAAAAAATCACTGTCTTTATATAACTTTTTTCAGCTGCATCCGTAAATATAGATGTTGTTCTGAATATTTAATTAAAATATTTGTACTTTTAACTAACTTAGTACAAAAATTAAACCGCAAATAAAACCATGAAGTACCTGAAGTACTTATTGATTATATTTATTGCCATCCTGATGTCCTCCTGCTTTGCCTCACGGCAGAACCCATATGCCAAAAAGAAGCGGAATACTCATGTCAGCACAACCCAGCTGGGCAGGAATAAATATTTTTTCTCAAACTCATACCAGAAAAAGCTTAAAAGAAACTACAGGAAGAAACGATACTGATAATTTATTACTCAAACATCAACCACCAGACCATCATAAGCCAGGGAAACACTGGCAGGTAATTCCCGTGAAACTTCTTTATGCAGGCCCATCTGGTGACTTATATGTGTGATAAAAGCCTTCCTTGGAGATATCTCATCAATAAGCTGCAGGGCCTCCCTGAGGTTAAAATGAGATATATGCTTTTCTTTTCTCAGCGCATTAACAACAAGGTATTTAACACCTATAAGTTTATTCCTGTTATCAGCTGAAATATAGTTGGCATCGGTTATATAAGCGAAATCCCCGAAACGGAAGCCATAAACAGGCAACCTGTAATGATATACCCTTACGGGCACTACCTCCACACTGCCTGCACGGAAGGGCTCATCCCCTATTGTTATAAGGTTCATCTGGGGCACCCCGGGATATTTATTCTCAGCGAAAACATAGGGGTAAGTTCTTTTGATGGCTTCCTGTACTCTTTCATCCGAATAAATATCTATGGGTTCCTTGCTGATATAATTATAAGCCCTTACATCATCCATACCACCGATATGGTCCTTGTGCTCATGTGTAAGCAATATGCTCCGAAGGCTTTTAACATCTGCCCTCAGCATCTGCTGCCTGAAATCCGGACCGGCATCGATAACTATGTTCTGATCATCCGCTTCAACAAGCAGTGATGTCCTGAGCCTCTTATCCCTCTCATCCTGCGACCTGCATGTAAGGCAATCACATGCAATAACAGGCACGCCCTGTGAAGTCCCGGTACCTAAAAATGTTATTCTCACAACCAGCTGTTTTAATCATTCAAAATAAGTCAAAAAAATCCGTTTTTAAAATGCAGTCATTCACCATAAAGGTATTTTTAGTATTTTCGGGCAAAACACAATGACGTGAACGGAAAACTATACCTTATACCTGTAACACTCGGATCGACCGATTATAATTACGTAATACCAGCAGGGGTCCTGGAAATAATCGGATCACTCAGGGTCTTTATTGTTGAAGACATACGCAGTGCACGCAGGTATCTCCGCCTGACAGATCCCTTATTCCCTATAGACGATTGTGAATTTATGATACTCAACAAACATACCCCTCCCGCTGATATTGAAGATATGTTCTCTTATATAAGGAAGGGTGAAGATACAGGTCTGTTGAGTGAAGCCGGCCTGCCGGGGGTTGCCGATCCGGGATCAGACCTGGTGAGGATTGCCCATGAGAACAGGTACAGGGTGGTGCCCTTAAGCGGACCTTCATCCATATTTCTTGCTCTTATGGCATCAGGACTCAACGGTCAGAATTTTGCTTTTAACGGTTACCTGCCTGTTGACAGGCCGGGAAGAGTAAGGGAAATAAAAAGGCTTGAAAGCCTGGCCCGCAAAGGACAGAGCCAGATATTTATGGAAACACCCTATCGCAATATGAAAATGCTGCATGACCTTACATATAATATGAGTGATGACAGCCTCCTGTGTGTTGCTTCCAATATAAGCCATCCTGATGAATTAATAATGACCATGCCGGCTTATGAATGGAAAAGAAGAGGCCTGCCTGATATCAATAAGAAACCCGCTATCTTTATTATTGGCTGATGCCAGTTTTTTACCTAGCTGCTGCCAGGTTTTTCCGGCTGGTGTATGTCCTCCCTCCCATTATTAATCAATTAACATATGATGTATAGTGGTTTTTGTATTCTTAAACATGAATGATACGAAGCACAGAGTGGATTCTTTTTAATAAATTGCCAGTCTAATAATTAAATCCTAAGACTAATGTTAGTGAAAAAAGCATCAATTACTTTACTGTTAACGGGCCTCTTGCTTATCAGTCAGGCCCAGGAGGTCGATATGGACCTTTTTCACGGTATTAAACCCAGAAATATTGGTCCGGCAGGTATGAGCGGACGTGTAACGGCTATAGCCGTGGATAATAAAAATACCGAGGTTTTTTATGTAGGAACAGCTTCGGGCGGTTTATGGAAGACAAGCAGCGGGGGCATAGATTTTGAGCCTGTATTTGACGATCAGGAAGTGGCTTCAATAGGGGCCCTGGCCATAGACCCTCTGCGCCCTGATATTATCTGGGCCGGCACGGGTGAGGGAAACCCCAGGAACAGTGTAACAGGAGGCTATGGTATATATAAAAGTCTGGATGCAGGTAAAACATGGGAGCTGTCTGGACTGGAAAAAACCAGGCATATCCACAGGATACTGGTAAATCCTGATAACAGCGATATAGTGTATGCCGGGGCTATAGGAAGCCCATGGGGACCAAACAGTGAAAGGGGCCTGTACAGGTCCACCAACGGTGGTGATACATGGGAACAGATACTGTTTACCAATAACAGGTCCGGCGTTGCCGATATGATTATGGACCCTGATAATCCGGATAAGATACTGGTAGCCATGTGGGATCACCAGAGGTGGCCATGGTTTTTTACCTCGGCCAGTGAAGGATCAGGACTTTATCTCAGTCTCGATGGTGGTGACTCATTTAAAAAAATTACTGAAGGCCTGCCCGAAAAGACTGGAAGAATGGGACTGTCCATAGCCAGGAACAGGCCGGATTATATCTATGCTTATGTTGAATCGGAGACAAATGCTATATACCGGTCCACAGACGGAGGCTTCAGCTGGAAAAAACGGGGAACGGAAAATATCGGTGGCAGGCCGTTCTACTATGCAGAGATCCATGTTGACCCTTCAAACGAAAACCGTCTGTATACCCTTTACTCAAGGGTAAGGATGAGTGAGGACGGAGGACTGACCTTTCCACAGGAGATAGCAGCCAGCGTTCATCTAGACCACCATGCCTGGTGGATAAACCCTGACAATCCCAAACACATGATTGACGGCAATGATGGCGGACTGGCAATTACCTATGATATGGGCAAGACATGGCGGCATATCACCAACCTGCCGCTGGGACAGTTTTACCATATCGCGGTTGATAATGAAAGACCCTATAATATTTACGGTGGACTGCAGGATAATGGTTCCTGGCGCGGACCGGCATATACATGGACCAACGGTGGTATTATCAATGAGTTCTGGGACTTTCTTATCGGGGGTGATGGCTTTGATGCCCTCCCGGTACCGGGTGATCCGAGACACTGCTATGCACAGTCGCAGCAGGGCAACCTTCAGAGGGTGGACCTGCTGACAGGAGACGGCACAGGTATTAAGCCGGCAGCTGAGGGTGATGAAAGATTACGCTTTAACTGGAATTCAGCACTTGCCCAGGATCCTTTTGATAATAATACTATTTATTTCGGCAGCCAGTTTGTGCATAAAAGCACGGACCGGGGTGACAGCTGGGAGATAATCTCCCCCGACCTTACAACTGATGACCCTGAGAAACAAAAGCAGAGGGAAAGCGGAGGGCTCACCATTGATGCGACAGGAGCTGAGAATCACTGCACACTGCTGGCCATTGAGCCAAGTCCTCTGAAAGAAGGACTCATATGGGCCGGATCGGACGACGGCAAACTGCATATCACACAGGATGGCGGCGAAAACTGGAAAGATGTCAGCGGAAATATCAAAGGAATGCCCGCAAATGCATGGATAGCACAGGTAAGCGCATCGGAGCATAATGAAGGGGAAGCATTTGTTGTGGTAAACAACTACAGGGTGGGAGATTACAATGCATACCTTTTCAGTACAAATGATTACGGCAAATCATGGAAGCAGATAATAGACGATAATGATGTTTGGGGCTATGTACTGTCATTTATACAGGACCCTGTGGTACCGGAACTTATGTTTGCAGGTACAGAATACGGTCTTTATGTGAGCTTTGACGGATCGGAAACATGGAATAAGTGGACAGTGAATTATCCCACCGTATCAACCTATGATATAGCCCTGCAGGAAAGGGAGAATGACCTGGTAATAGGCACCTTCGGCCGTTCAATATGGGTTATTGATGACATAGTACCCCTGAGGGAGCTGGCACGCAGCAAAACAGGTCTTCTCAGCAAAGAGCTGGTAATTTTCACGGCACCGGAGGCTGTTATGGCAGAAACAAAAAACCTGCCCGGATATTATTTCAGGGCTGATGCCCTTTACGAAGGTGATAATAAGCCGCGTGCAGCAATGATTTCTTTCTATACAGGCATGGATAATGATGATGAGAATCTGAATATATATGTGCTTGATGATGAAGGTGATACCCTGAGAACCATGGAAACAGGATATGAGAAAGGCTTTAACAGGGTGTTGTGGAACTTTACCATGGATCCGCCAGAGATGCCGGGGGTAATAGAAAACGATAACGGGGGAAGGAACCGCTATTACAGGTATCGCAGGGGGCCCAGGGTGCTGCCCGGAAACTACAGGCTCAGTATTGCAAAGAATGGTATAAGCTCATCATCGGATATTAAGGTAAGTAATGATCCCAGGATGCCTGAACCAGACACAGATGCAATAAAGAAAAACAGGGCAAGAGCTTCTGAACTGCAGCCAGAAATCAAAGAGTATAACAAAAAATACGCAAGCTTTACCAGGATAAAAAAGGATCTTGCGAAGATGGATGATTTAATAGCTGACGACGCACCCTTCGCAGAACCTTATAAAGAAGTTTATGATTCTGTAAACGAGGCATATAATGAAATTACCTCAGCCCTTACCGACAGGAGGGAAGGACTGGCAAGGGAAATGTACGGGATAAATGTTCTCTATACAGCCACGGCAGCCCTTAACGATACACAGGAAAAATCCGTTACAGATGCCCTGGAGGCCATGAATAAGGCTGAAGAGATGATTGATACCTTTATCGAAGAAGAGTGGTCCAGGTACACCGGCTTCTTCAGGGATAATAATATTACACTGGATAAAATACTGGAATAGCAGGATATGGCGGATGGTCCCGGGTTTACCGGGACCCTGTCCTGTCGATTAACGAGCTGGACCGGGAGTCACATCTTCCAGTATAACGGTATAAACAAGGGGTGTATAACCGGGGATGCCATAGGTGCCTGCGGTGCCATAGGCCAGCGTGCTTGGTATTACCAGCATGGCCTCCCCTCCTTCGTTCATATAAGTAATGCCTTCATCCCATCCCTCAATGACATGACCGGTGCCAAGGACAAAACGAAAAGGATCTTTATCCATATTATCGGCAAAGATACGACCGTCAAGAAAAGTACCCCTGTAATGTACCTCCACTGTATCACCGGCAACAGGCTGGAGACCAGTACCCTCAATCAGCTCAACATAATACAGGCCGCTCTCAGTGGGTTCAACATCTAAATCATTGACATCAAGGAAGTTCTGTATTCTTTCCATTTCATTATCATCAATCTCCTGGTTCTTAAAACAGGATGTCATTCCTGCCATAAGAAATATTACAATGGATATTGCCAGTACCTGTTCGATTCTTATTCTCTTCATCATTTTTAACTGTTATAATCTTTACACCCTCTTAACAAAAACCATGCAAATATACACTAATTTACTTCCACAACTTTGATATCATAAACAAGAACAGCCCTGGAAGGTACTTTTTTATCGTCACCCAACAGGCCATAAGCCATGTAAGAAGGCAGAATAAGTATTGCTTCCGAGCCTTCATCCAGTAGTTTTACGCCTTCGTTGAGTCCTGCTGGCACATCCGATCTGCCCAGCTCAAAACTCATCATCCCATCCTCATCTGAAGAATATATTACGGTGCCATCCAGCAGGCTGCAGGTATACTCAATCCTTACACGTGAGCCCTCACTTATGCGTCCCGTTCCAGCTGCTGAAGCAGACACCCATAATCCTGTGCCCGTCTCCTTCATATCAAGCCCTTTCCTCTCTATATACCTGATTATTCTTTCACGATCCTTTATCTGCAACTGCCTGTTAATCTCCGTAAGCTGCTCAGGGCTTATTTTTCCTGAACCGGCAGGTTCCTTACGGCCATCACCACAGCCTGCAAGCAGGAGCAGGCATAAAACTAGAGGGTATAAATAAATATTTTTCATACCGGTGGCTTATTTTTTACTGACTCTTTTATACCGGCAGCCAGCTCTTCAAAATAGTCCCGGCACTGTTTCATTGTACCGTCATATCTTCCGCCCGCAGCATTCCTGTGGCCACCTCCCTTAAAATAATTCACAGCTACCTGGCTGGCATTAAAATCTCCTTTGGACCTCAGGGAGACTTTTATATGATCCTTCTTTTCAATAAAAAGGGCAGAAATAAAAATATCTTTTACCGAAAGAGGCAGGTTTACAAAACCTTCTGTATCACCAACCGCATGCTTAAACCGCGCCAGATCATCCCTTTCCAGGTAAATATATGCTGCTGAGCTGTCTTTAAGATACACCAGTCGCTCATACAGTGCAAAGCCCTGCAATCTCAGTCTGTTAATAGAAAAGTTATCATATATCCTTGATGATACCGCATCCCTGTCAAGGCCGCTGTCAAGCATAAGGGCTACGTTCCTCAGGGTGTCACCGTTAAATGTACCGTAGCTGAAATTACCGGTATCCGTAACCATTCCCACATATATGGGTTCAATAAATTCCTTATCAATAAAAGGCTCACCTTCAATATTTTTTATAAGTATAAAGATCAGTTCTGCAGTGGAACTGTAAGAGGGTTCGGAAATCACCATGTCGGCATCCACATCCGGACCGGGATGATGATCAATCAATACTTTTTTTGCTTCTGACTTACTTATGACAGCCTTCAGATCTCCCGTCCTGTCAATATTATTAAAATCCATCATAATAAGAAGATCTGCCCTTCTGATATATGCTGCTGCCTTATCATGTGTATTCCTGGCAATCACAATTGACTTGCTGCCTTTCATCCACTTCAGGAAGCCGGGTATATTATCCGGACTGATCATTACAGGCGATTTGCCGCGCCACTGAAGGTAACGATTCATGCCAAGCATAGAGCCAATGGCATCGCCATCGGGATTATAATGACTTATCAGCACTATATTAGTTGCTGCATTCAGTAATTCCGATAATTGTTTATTATATTTACCTGTGTTATTTCTCATATCATCAAACTAATTTTCAAATATAGGAATTAATAGTCTGACTTAAATATTTGATTATGCATAATGAATTCACCTTCGCCTTTATAAAACCCAATGCAGTAAAAAATAAGAAAACGGGCCCCATCCTTGCAATGATTAATGAATCGGGTTTCCGCCTGGCTGCAATGAAAATGATACAGCTCTCAGATTTACAGGCACGTACTTTCTACGCCGTACACAGTGAAAGACCATTTTTTGATGAGCTGGTGAAATTTATGTGCTCGGGTCCGGTTATAGCTATGATATTATGCCATGATAATGCTGTTGAAGAATTCCGGAAACTGATCGGCAACACCGATCCCCTGAAGGCTGATAAGGGGACCATAAGGAAGATCTTTGCCACCTCGGTGCAGATGAACGCCGTGCATGGCTCCGACAGTCCGGATAACGCCCGAAAGGAAGCCGCTTTCTTTTTCTCGGAATTCGAAAGATTCTACACCTGATCCCGGTACCGGGAATCCTTTACAACACCTGCTTCCAGCCTGCTTGTTTTTATAATAGCCGCTTCAGCGCAGAACAATTTCTTTTACAAGCTCTTCCCCGGCTTCTTCATTAAGCCTTTCCCTCAGGGACTCGCGTATCATCATCAGCTCGTTGCGCACAATCGGGGAACTGAGATAAATAAACAAAGTACCGTCTTTCATGGTGACCTTAGTGGTGCGTTTTGCTATGGCATGTCCGGCAATATCCTCCCATGAATTAAGCAGGCTCACTTCCTTAAGCCTGTTATCTATATTCATTTCCGACCGGTACTCCTTAAGCACCTGGCTTAATGTCAATGTTTTCCTTCTTCTCATTCTTTCTTTTTATTGCCATTGGACACCAGCTCCCTTATACCATCGTCTATCATAAACAGTTTATAATCAATATTTATCTCTGACAGCACAGACTGCATACGCTCACTGTGAGTATCCGTTATAAAGATCTGACCGAACCTGTTTTCCGCCACAAGCTTGATTATCTGCTCAACTCGTTTCTCGTCAAACTTATCAAAAACATCATCCATCAGCAGCACGGGCTTAACCCTGCCCTTGTCCCTTATATAGTCAAACTTGGCAAGCTTCAGGGCCACCAGGTATGATTTCTGCTGTCCCTGTGACCCTATGCTCCTTATCGGGAATTCATCCATCTCCAGGCGCAGGTCATCGCGGTGTATACCAGCAGTGGTATAACGCATGATCCTGTCTTTATCCAGATTACTCTCAAGCAGGTCCTTCATCGAGCTCTTTGACAGCTGCGATTTATACTTTAATCTCACCTTCTCCCTTTCATCTGAGATATGATCATAGTATTCCTGGAAAAGCGGTATTATCTCCTCAACAAAACCTGACCTGCTTTCATAAATAATACTGGAAGGCTTATACATCTGCTCTTCCCACAGCATGAGCATGTCGCGATCAAAGAGCCCACCTGAGGCATAATCCTTTAAGAGCCTGTTCCTCTGCTTAAGAGCTTTGTTATAGCTTATAATATTATCCAGGTAATCGCGGTTAAACTGGCTGATAACATTATTCATGAATTTGCGTCTTTCCTCGCTGCCCCCGGTGATAATGCTGCTGTCTGCAGGAGAGAGCATAACAACAGGGTACCTGCCGATATGATCCGATATACGGGTATATTCCTTGCCATTGCGCCTGAACACCTTACGCCTGCCTTTCTGCAGTCCGCAATAAACCTCTTCTTCCTCGCCGGAATTATTAAAAACACCTTTAATAATAAAGAAATCCTCCCCGTGCCTTATATTCACACTGTCAATATTCACAAAATAGCTTTTTGTAAGAGACAGGTAGTGTATAGCATCAAGTATATTTGTTTTGCCTACCCCGTTATCTCCTACAAAGCAATTAATCCTTGGTGAGAATTCAATATCTATCTCACTGTAATTCTTGAAGTTTGATAAGTTAAGCCTGCTCAGGTACATATTTTTTCCGCTTGTTTATTTACAAATTTACTAAATCTTATC
>JAWLFR010000171.1:0-3943 GCA_041685495.1 Bacteroidales bacterium | reverse complement strand
CTATCGCCAGGCAAGGGGTATTTCCATACTTCAGGCTCGGGATGACCAACATTGGTTGTAGCCAGGTGCATCTCACCCACTCCCCTGCCGTCATGTTTGAATGTGGCTATCATCCTTGAGTCGGGCGACCACAGAAGCACCGGCGACTCCCTGCGTGTCCAGCCGGCATTATTTGTGGCATATCCAAAGTCCTTTGCACCATCGGTGGTAAGACGTGTCTCCCCACCTGTATTAAGGTCTTTAACCCACAGGTTATAATCGCGGATAAAGGCGGCCTTGCTCTTATCAGGAGAGACAACGGCATTTCGTATATCATATCCGGCCGCTTGTTTTTCAATCAGTGAGCCATCGTCAATATTATAAATATACTCCTCTCCTTCCACACTGAAAGAAAAGGACAGCAGGTCATCAGAAAAATCAAGGGAACGGAAGGGCAATTCATTTGCTGTAAAATCTTTTTCAAGCTCATCAGAAAGCAATGCGGCCAGCCTCTCATGGTCAAAAGCAGGTGAGCGCTCCATTTTCTCAGCATCGACAAGGACAAATTCAGTACCCCCAGCAATCCGGTTGAGGTACCAGAAATGATTATCATCTATCCACTGTGGTCTCACTTCAGCCCCGTACACAAACCGGGAGGTATGAGCGGCCAGCATCTTTTCAGCCTTTTCGTAATCACTTTTTTTCAATGCTTCAGGATTATTGTCACTAACACAGCCGACAGCCATAACAGACAATATACCTGCAATTAACAGGAATGTTTTAAAACTTTTCTTCATAGGTTCAGAATTTTTCAGGTTTTTTCAGGTTTTCAGGCGCGGTTCACAGCTAAAAATTTACATGACCATTTTTTAATGATAGCAATTCAATTTTCAGGACTGACTCTCCCCTCAGCAAGCTGCGGGGAATCCTTAGCTCAGCAAAGTTATTGCGCTCACGTAATTACAGAATGTAAGGTAATAATAATCCCCATACGAAAATCATGTTTAACATTTTTTTACATTCTGAGTGGACAAATTCCGGGTCTGATTGCTTTTGTCAAAAGTAAAAGCATCACAGGACAAGAGTCTCCTGTAAAAATTCACTTCTATGAGTCTGTGAGAAAATAAATCCGGTGTAAACCGGGACATGTGCCGGCGGGCGGCTTAAGTGAAATCAAATATCAATGTCTTCAGGATCAATCTTTTCCTTCAGACGGGGATCGGGGGGAGTGGAGCTGATAACTCCGTTTTCATCGACATAGGCGATCATATCATCAAGACCACCCTTCTTTTCATTATCTTTTTTGGCCATCCTCTTCTCTTCTTTTTCCTTTCTCTTCTTAGCCCTCTTCTTTCTTACATCTTTCTTTTTATATGTTTCCTGTGATCTACCCATAGACTATTATTTAATTATTTACTTCAAAAATCCTTACCCGCTCAGTCACCGAAGAAGGTCATATTGCCTTTCAGCATGTTCTTAAGCTTTGAAAGGCCGTTACTTCTTATCTGCCTTACTCTTTCAGAGGACATCTCATATTTGTCTGCTATATCCTGCAATGACCAGGTGGCATTACTGTCCAGCCCGAATGAAAGACTGAGTATTGAGGCCTCACGATGATTGAGTTTTGCAAGTGCCCTCCGGATATTTATTAAAACAGATTCGTTCATCAGCTGGTTATCCGGTGAGGGTATTGAATCATTCTGCACTGTGTCATACAGGCTGAAATCACTTTCGCTATCCCTTCCCAAAGGCATATCAAAAGAAACCTGCCTGCTTTTAATCCTGTTAGCTGTTTCCACACTCTCATCCTTTACATCAAGAAAATCTGCAATTTCCTCATCTGTCGGCTCTCTCTCAAACATCTGCTCAAGGTGTGGTACAGCCTTCCTGATCTTATTAATAGCGGCTATCCTGTTAAGTGGCAGCCGCACAATCCTTGTCTGGTCAGATATAGCCTGCACAATGGACTGTCTGATCCACCATACAGCGTAAGATATAAACTTGAATCCCCTCGAAGCATCAAAAAGACGGGCAGCCTTGACAAGGCCTATATTACCTTCGTTTATCAGGTCAGGCAATGAGAGTCCCTGGTTCTGATATTGCTTGGCCACCGATATTACAAACCTCAGGTTGGCAAGTACCAGCTTATCAAGAGCGGCATTATCACCCTTCTTGATCCGTGCAGATAATTCAACCTCTTCATCGGCTGTTACCATTGGGTAATTGCTTATTTCACTGAAATACCTGTTTATTGACTCCTCATTACGGGGAGTTAATTGTTTTGTAATTACGAGCTGGCGCATTAATCTATTTTAAGTGTTGTTCTCTGCTTTCTGATAACCCCTTCTGAGATCATCAAATATTTTTCTGACGGTGCTTATCTTTTTGATTTTACCGGCACTGGTGCCCGTAAAAGCAAAACCTTCATCCATCTTGCCATTATAAGCCGAAAGTAAGGCATCGGCTATACAATAACGGGTGGTCTTCGGGTTACAGGATCTAATGCAGTTAAAACCACATCCTGTCGGTCTCTTTTTTCCTTCGCCGGCATCAAGCAGAAATTGATTATGAATAGCTCGTCCCGGCATTCCGACAGGGCTGTCAATAATCCTTATATCTGATGCCTTTGCCTTTATAAAGGCATCCTTAAATTCCTGTGAAGCGTCACATTCCTCAGTTGCAACAAAGCGTGTGCCAATCTGTACTGCTGAAGCTCCACGTTTCATTATACTGAACATATCCTTACCGCTGTAGATGCCTCCGGCAGCTATTACCGGAATGTCCCTGTTAAACTTCGCCTTTAAATCCTGCACTACGTCCATCACATCAGAAACAATCTTCTCAAGACTGTTACCAATGCTTTGCAGCTGATCAGCCTTAAAACCCAGATGACCACCGGCCTTGGGACCTTCCACAACAAATGCATCCGGCAGGTAGTCATAATTCTGCTTCCATTTCCAGGCTATTACTGAAGCTGCACGAGCTGATGATACAATGGGAACAAGCTTTGTTTTCGCTCCCTTTTGCAGATATTTGGGCAGATCAAGCGGGAGTCCGGCCCCTGCAAATATTATATCAATGCCTTCATCAATTGAGGTCATTACCATATCCGAGAAATTGGTTATCACGGACATGATATTAACACCCAGCACACCTTCTGTAAGCCTGCGTGCCTTTCTTATTTCCTGGCGTATGGCCTCAATATGATTTTCGCGGCGGCTCCTGTTCCTGTCACTATTAAGAAAGCCTATTCCCACTGTGGAAATAACGCCTACCCCACCCATATTGGCTACTGCCGATGCCAGGCCGGAAAGGGAAATACCAATACCCATCCCGCCCTGTATAACCGGAACGGGTATCTGAAGATCCCCTATTTTTAATAATTTCAAATTATACCTTTTCTGATTTAAGCGGTTTTAACATCAAAAGCCACCAGTCCTTTATCACCCTGTTTCACCTCAAAGACAACATCCTGATCGGTTTCCATGGGGTCATAAGAATCTAGTAAGCCCGTGCGGTGCACAAAGATATCCTCACCATTTTCTGATTCGATGAAACCAAATCCTTTAGTTTCATCATACCATTTCACTTTCCCCTTAAACATTATATTATCTCCTAATATCTTGTTTTTCTTGGCTTTGCTTCATTAACAACAACCTCCCTGTTTTCTAGCATAGTACCATTGAGGTCTTTTATTGCTTCATTGGCCTCATCATCATTATCCATTTCGACAAAACCGAAACCTTTGCTTCTTCCACTGAATTTGTCAGTGATAATTTTTGCGGAACTAACTGCTCCGTACTCTTCGAATACTCTCTGAAGTTCATCTTCATTTACCTTAAAATCAAGGTTACCTACGTAAATGTTCATCTGTTTAAAATTTTTAGTTTGCTGAAAATGAAGAAACTAAAAATTTCTTCACATTCAGTAACTCCCGATGAATTTTAATCATTTTCTTATGTGA
>JAWLFR010000170.1:0-3958 GCA_041685495.1 Bacteroidales bacterium | reverse complement strand
AAAAAGTCCCTCCGTATTTATCTTCCCGAGGTATGAAGCACCAAGGATAAATTTAGGATTGTCACTTTCCAGGGGTAAGCTCTTAAACATATCCTGTTCCACCAGGTCATTTATGCATCCCTGATGTGGCTCATAGAGTATAAAGCTGCCTGTAAAAGAAAGCAGCATATTATATGCAGTAAAAAGGTTGGTTTTATCGTTTTCGGATAGTCCTTTTGTCATAAACCCGGCCCTGTATAAGTTAAAGTGTATACCCTGGCAGAAAAATCACATATGAGTGCCATGGTCAGAAATATAACATCTGGAAATACACTTTTGTTCTTAAATGTGCCCATAAGGGAAATGATTAAGAAAAATGCCGCAATAAGCCATAAGACGTAATAAGGGTTAAGCAGTGGCAGGTCGCCATGATACATACTGAAGACCATGAAGTTAACAAGGGAAGCGATGAACATTATATATGCCAGAATCTTAAACCTGCCAGCTGTATTCTGGTTTTTATTCCTTAACAGGAAGTATATTACAGAAGAGCCGGCAAGGAGGGGTGTTATAATAAATGATACAGGCAGTGAGGGGTGGTTCAGCTCAGGTATTGCAGGCAGCATATATGTTTTGATCATAAGGAAAATAAGTGTTATGCCTGTCAGCACTGATAAAGGTTCAAAGAAACCAGCGGGCAGCACTCTTATCCTGAACCGTATGCCTGCATACCATGCCATCATGGAAAAGACAAGAATGATCTCGGCCACTATCTCCCTGCTCATCCAGCTGTTGCTGATATTATTCAGAGCATTTAAGGCATGCCTCGGGTATTTTAAATGGGCGAAGGAGAAGAGCAGTCCCGCCAGCAACAGTATCAGGGCAACTGACAGTAAGCCCTGGCCTGTTCTGGCAGGCTGTCGACCACCTGCCATCCTTATATAAACGGCTCTCAGTATAATAATCCCCACCGACACCTGTGTAAGCCATGTAAAAAGAACGAGTGAAATATTATATTTTTCCATCATATCTCCTCCCTGTTGGCTATTTCAGCGTTGCTTCCTGATGCTGCAAGGCTGTCTTTATGGTTTCTTATAATAACTGACGGTCGGGTCAGGGCAGGGGAGGCCAGGGGATAGATTGACCGGTTATCACCGTATTTCTCCTGCAGTTCATCCATATATCCAAAATCCAGTGCTCTCATGGGGCAGGCATCCACGCATACCGGATTTTCATTATTTATTATCCTGTCATAGCACATATCACATTTTGACATCCTGCCGGTCCTGTGATCGAGCCTGGGGGCGTCATATGGACAGGCCCATGTGCAATAGGAGCATCCGATGCATTTTCCCTGGTCAACGGACACCGTGCCCAGATCAGTCACATGCATGGCCTGTGTGGGACAGGCCCTAACACATAAGGGATTCTCACAATGATTGCAGGCCAGTGAGATATGATAGGCAAAGGGGTATTGTGAAAAGGCATCCCTGTCACTTTTCCACTCACCACCTTCTATCTCAATAACCTTTCTCCATAGCAGTCCGGGATCAAGGTCATTCTTGTCCTGGCAGGCTACCTGGCATGTTTTGCATCCCGAACAGCTGGCAGTGTCAATATAGAACCCGTACATTCTCATACCTTCAGTATTTTATTCACTTCTTTCATCAGAATGCTGCTCTGTGTTAATATCCATTCTATCAGGCCTTTTTAATATCGACCATTATTGTATGCTGTGCATTACCCTTTGCAAAGGGGGTCCACCTTTCTGATGTCAGTATATTGACATTACCCCCCCTGTCGATACCATCCTTGTCCGGTGCATACCATGCTCCCTGCGGTATATCGATAACGCCGGGCATCATTCTTTTTGTTATCCTGCACTTCAGTATCATTGTACCCCTCTCATTCCATATCCTTACCATATCCCCGTCTGCTATTCCTCTTTTACCGGCGTCGGCTGGATTAATAAAAACCCTCTGCGGGAATGCATCCATTGTCCACTCATTATTATGGTGGGTTGAGTGCACCCGCGGGTTATAATGGTGACCCATGGCCTGCAGGGGGTACTGACCGGCCTTCTCATCAAATGGATTATCCCATTCCCTTATATACTTGGGCACCGCCGGTATCTCGTCTGGCCGACCTGCGCTGTAAAGCTCCGTTGAAAAGATCTCTATCTTCCCTGAAGGGGTTCGCAGCGGTGACTTTTCAGGGTTCTCAACAAAGTCCTGCAGGGCAATTTTGGGTTTATGGACAGCCCTGGTATATACACCGGCATTGCCAGCCGCAAACTTCCTGAAGCGGGGCATATCCGGAAAACGTGTTTTCCTGTATATCTCGTCTACGAACCATGCCACCCAGTCTTTTTCATCCCTGCCCCCTTCGGTGAACTTATCATATACGCCGAACCTATCAGCCAGCTCGGCACAGATGCGGTAATCGCTTTTTGTTTCAAACGGGGGTTCGACGATTTTGGGAGTGAGGAAGACCTCCTCGCCATATTTCCATCCGTCCTCAATACCCCATGTCTCGAACTGTGTGCATGCCGGCAGCACAAGGTCGGCATACCTTGCCGAGGGGGTCATGAAATTATCCTGCACTATGATAAATTCCAGAAGCTCCGGGTTCTTCAGTATTTCTACCGTTCGGTTTATATTACCATGCTGGTTAACCAGCACATTGCTTGCCACGGACCATATAAGCTTAATATTATTATCCAGACTGTCGGCTCCTCTCAGCCCGTGTTCAGGTCCCATCTCCTTGCCTTTCAGTACGGCTTCCGTCCACAGGTAGACGGGTATTCGTGCTTTTACAGGGTTGGGTCCCGATGGAAAGACAGTCCAGAACGGTCCGCCCCCTGCCTGGTTGGCCAGTCCGCTGGCCCAGCCGCCCGGTATGCCTATATTGCCCGTTATGGCTGCCAGTGTGGCCCCTGCTCTCACCACCTGTTCACCGTATGCTCTCCTTTGCATTCCGTATCCCTGGTACAGCACCGCTGGTTTTGAACTTGCATATTCGATGGCAATACGCCTGATGGTGTCTGCCGGTACGGCTGTTATCTTTTCGGCCCATTCCGGTGTTTTGGCTGTGCCATCCCGTGTTCCGAGTATATAATCCTTATATGATTCTTCATCCTTGTATTCATCCGGCATGGTGTCCCTGTCGAAGCCAGAGCAGCATCTACTGATAAAGTCATTATCTGCCAGTCCGGATTCTATTATAACCCAGGCCATGGCACTCATAAAAGCCACATCGGTGCCTGGACGCACGGGTATCCACTCGTCCGCCAGGGCTATGGCGCTTGGACTCATCCTGGGATCGATACACACCACCCTGGCCCCGTTTTCCCTGGCTTTTTTTATAAAGTAGTCGCTGTTGGTACCGTCTTTCATCTCTGCCGGGTTCCATCCCCACATAAGGATATAGCGACTGTTCACCCAGTCCTGCCGCTGGTTGCCTGTTGCCAGGGTGCCGTACATGGTAGGGGTGGCTATGTTTATGCAGGCCCAGCTGTAGCTGTTATAAAAACCCAGGCTTCCGCCCAGGATATTCATAAGTCTTGCTGCCGGCCAGCGCCCGTTGGTATTGGTATAGGAGCCTGTGCCGTAAGGTAGATGTATGGCCGAATTGCCATATTTCTTTATCACCCCTGATATCCGCTCGTGCATAATATCATAGGCCTCATCCCAGCTTATGCGTTTGAATTTTGCTTCACCTCTCTCACCTGTCCTTAATAATGGATATTTGAGGCGGTCCGGGTGATACTGCCTCTTCCGGTACGACCTGCCCCTTATACATGCCCTCAACTGCGGATCGGAGATATCATCTCCCTGCCTGTCATCTGTCTCTATACGTGTTATTATGCCATCCTGAACATATACCTTGAGCAGGCATTTGCCTCCGCAGTTATGTGCCGGGCAGCCTGTTCTTACTATTTTTTCCGCTGCAGAAGTATCCGGGGATACGGCTGTCTGAC
>JAWLFR010000169.1:0-3961 GCA_041685495.1 Bacteroidales bacterium | reverse complement strand
GCTGCCCTTACAATGTTACTTAACGGTTGTGAAGGAGATACCTACCAGCAACTCAGATCAACACTGAAATATCCAGAAGGTATGAGCCTTGATGATATTAACGGTGCATATAAGAGTCTTGTTGAACAGCTGCTGGAAGCTGATGAAAAGGTTAAGCTGGCACTGGCCAATGCAATCTTCTACCGCAATGGTTTCACTGTTAATGAACCATTTCTGAACAGTATGCAGACAGATTTCAGTGCTTATATTGAGTCACTCGATTTCAGTTCACCCTCAGCCCTCGATGCAATAAACGGATGGGCAAGCGATAATACAAACGGTAAGATTGAAAAGGTGCTTGATGAGATAAGCAGCGATGCTGTGATGTTTATTATGAATGCACTGTATTTTAAGGGCGACTGGACCAGTCAGTTTGATGAATCACTTACAGAGGACAAAATGTTTTATCCCGATGGAAGTGAGGGTCATATGGTCAGTACCATGACTGGTGAAGTAGGTGCCAGGACATACAGCGGAGATAATTATAAAGCTATTGAACTGCCCTATGGCCGTACTAATTTTACAATGGTAATAATGGTACCGGACGAGACGGTGGCTGATTTTACCGGTGACTTTACATATTCTGAATGGACGGCGTTGACTGATACCTTCGGTGGCATGGATGACTACACAGAAACAGAAGTATTTATGCCACTGTATAAGTTCTCTTATGAAAAGTATCTGAACGACCAGCTGAAAAGTATGGGTATGACAGATGCTTTCAACCCTTCGCTGGCTGATCTGTCGGGTATATCAGACGACCAGTTATTCGTTAGCTTTGTTAAGCAGAATACCTTTGTTGAGGTCAACGAGAAAGGCACCGAGGCAGCTGCAGTAACCACAATAGGCGTTGAACTTACCAGTGTGCCGGCCGGACCCCCTGAATTTATCATCGACAAATCATTTGTCTTTGCCATAAGGGAAAGGACAACCAATACCATCCTGTTTATAGGCCAGGTGATTGAACCTGAATATGACAAGTAATAATGAAACAAACACCAAAACCTGATATCATGAAGAATATACTTAGAACTATTCTTCCTTTTTTTGTGCTGGCAGCTGTTATGACAGCCTGTGAGGACAGGACATACGAACGTGTTACCTACGAGGCCAATGTGCCTGTTTATATGAGTTATGATGAATTCCGTGGCAGCTTTCTGAAGAGTGAACCGGTAGAGATTAGTCAGCCCGGGAAGATATACTTTAAGGATGGCTACCTTTTTGTAAATGAGTATGGAAAAGGGATACATATAATAGACAATTCCGATCCTTCAAACCCACAGAAGGAAGCCTTTTATGAGATTCCCGGTAATATCGATATGGCAATCCGTGGTAATATATTGTATGCCGACAGTTATATAGACCTGCTGGCTATTGATATTTCAGATATTGATAATCCCGAAGAAGTGGAGCGACTCGAAAATGTTTTCCCGGAGGCTGTACCTGAAGGTGAAACGGGCTATGCATATAGCAGCGTGGACAGTAAGAAAGGTGTGGTAGTAGACTGGGAGGTAAAGACTGTTACCGAGGACAGGGAGATATATGAGCAGGGCGGATGGATATTTGATAATATGATAAATTTTTCAGCGATGGCGGAATCGCGTGCCTCATGGTCGGCAGGGGCCGGTGTGGCCGGATCGATGGCCAGGTTTATGCTTAACGAAGAATATCTCTACCTGATAGCACATCCATCGGTACTCAAAACCGTCGACACAGGATCTGACAGCGGGATGCAGGTGACAGACAGTGTTAAAGTGTCAAGGGATATGGAGACATTATTCAGGCTGGGCGATAAGCTTTTTATCGGCACAACAAGCGGTATGCTGATATACAGTCTTGATAACCCTGCTGAACCGTCACACATCTCATCATATGATCATATAACAGCCTGCGATCCGGTGGTAACTGACGGGGAATATGCCTATGTCACACTGCGCACCGGCAATATGTGCGGTGGTAATCAGAACCTGCTGGAGGTAATAGATATTACTTCCATAAGCAATCCATACCTGCTTAAGTCATATCCCATGTTTAATCCGCATGGTCTGGGTATAGACGGAAACCTGCTCTTTGTATGCGACGGGGATGCCGGTTTAAAGATATATGACCGTGATGATCCCCTGGATATACTGAATAACAGGCTGGCGCATTATCCGGACATTAACACTTTTGACCTTATACCCCTCAACGGTATATTGATGCTGATAGGGGATGATGGTATTTACCAGTATGATTATTCTGATATACTGAATATTGAACAGATAAGTCACATTATTATAAATGAAGAATAATCCTATGCTGAAAATATATTTTACAGTAGCAGGATTGATAATATTCTTATCCGCCACCGCACAGAAGGAACCGGGTAATGCCGGCAACGGGGAGCAGCAGCACACTCCCCGTTTTGGCTATTTTATTCACCCTTCGGTGAGTAACCTGGCAGGCAAATCGACCAATGAAGAACCCAACAGCCTGAGCATACATCTTCTCAGCGCTTATAAGTTCAGGAACGGACTGAGCGTCGGTGCCGGTTCAGGTGCCGAGCACCTTGATATGCCCCTGCTGCCGTTATATGGCTATCTCAGGTATGATCTTAATGATTCCAGGGCTACACCGTATGCATGGCTTAAAGCCGGATACGGGTTTTCGCTTGCAGAAGACGAGACTGAAGGCACATGGACTGGCTTTTACAGTGAGAGCAGCGGGGGGATGCTGCTGAATGCGGGTATTGGTATTGTGCTGTACAGCCGGAAAAACCTTGGAGTGAATATGGGTGCAGGCTACAGGTTCCAGAAGGTAAGCACAACATACCACGAATCAACGTGGGGAAGCGGAGAAGAGTCAGTTCGCACGGTTTTTACGGAGTTTAACCGCTTTGAACTGCAGCTGGGTATTGTTTTCATGTAAAAGAAAAACAGTATGATATACATAAAATAGCCTGAATTATTTATATTAAGGCTTTTAATTCAGGTTATTAACAATATGGGAAAAAGGCGCTTGAATGTTTATGAACGTTCTGACCGGGAGCTGATTGCGGGTGGACTCGAAGGAAAATTGCACTTTCGTGAGGCACTGTATAAGCGCTACTTTTCCTATGCCATGTCGATAGCGGTGAGATACACAGGCGACAATAATGAGGCTATTGAAATAGTAAATGACAGTTTTATGAAAGTACTGGATAAACTGGGTGATTATGATACTGACAAACCTTTTAAATCATGGTATGGCCGGATAGTGGTAAACACTGCAATTGACAGTTTCAGGAGAAAGAAAAAAGATGATATTCATATGAGCCCGGACAACACAGTTTATGAGGATGCGAAAGACCCTGAAATAGAAATGAAACTGACAGTGGGCGATATACTGACTCTTTTCAGCCGCTTGCCGGAGATATATAAACTTACATTTAACCTTTACGAGATTGAAGGGTATGATCATAAGGAGATAGGGCAGATACTTGGTGTCAGCACCTCAACATCAAGGTCCAACCTGTCGAGGGCGAAGAAGATGCTGAGGCACTTATATAATAAGCACATAAATTCTATGGATAAGGATAATGAAGCGGTTTGATGATATATTCGCTGGTAAGGTAAAGGATGTGTTCAGTAACTATAATGCTGATCATCTGGCCGATAATGCCTGGAATTCCTTTATCGGAAAGAAAAGGAGGAAAAGAGCAATTATAATCCCCATGTGGGCAAAGGCTGCCTCCCTTGCTGTTTTGATTACCGGCGCCGGTATCATTGTTTATAATACATTTTTCAGTGAGAGCGATAAGCTCAATGAAGTGGCTGTAATTGCTGAACAAGGGGCAGGATCAGGAGAAGCAGAAGAAAGGGATATTGCTGGTAAGGAAGTTGAGGAGCTGCCGGCAGAAAATACAGGGGGCAGGCCAGAGGAGATATCAAAACCTGGTATATCA
>JAWLFR010000168.1:0-3985 GCA_041685495.1 Bacteroidales bacterium | reverse complement strand
GAAATTATCTTTCATCACCCATGTGATTGTCCTGGAATACATATAATCCGGATCTTTGGGCTTGCTTTCAACCACATAACATTCTTTCCCGTCCACGGTTTCCTCACGAAGAAGGGTGTGCATATCCTGGTCGGGATGACGGTCGCCCAGGTCATCATAGGTAAAATCAGAACCCATAAAGTAATCACCTTTACTGCTGCTGCTTATTCGCTTGGTGCGCTTTAGGGCCGGCAGGTATATCCACTGGTCATCATCCCTGTCATCATCATAGCTCCAGTTCATAAATGAAGTGCCTTTGACATCGGCCGGGGAAAGGAAAAACATAATTTTTTTCTCTGTTTCACCCTCGTTCCTGATATACTGCTTCAGTTTACGCACTCTTTCTTCACCCTGCTTGTTGATAAGGGTCATAGTCAGTTCTCCCTGTACGTCATCGCCCGTGGGCAAGTCATACACTTTTTGCATTATCTGGCTTCCGTTTAGCTGGGCGGTACTGTTCTGTGTGCCTGAAACCATAAATGCAGCTGTTACTAATAATAAAGTCAATTTTTTCATTTTTTTATTTTTAAATGTTTATAAGTAATCGCTTAATTTTATGCATGTTACATATACAACATGCTGTCAGTTTCTGTTTCCCATATATCATATCATCTGGTTCTTATTACCCTGCATTTTCTTTTTCGCGATAAACACTTTGCGTGTATACAGTAATATCATCATTATGGAAAGCGTCCCGAGGAGACTGGTAAACATATTCATGGATACCAGGGCTCCGAGCGTGCGGTTAGGCGGGAATACCGAAAACAACAGCACAAGGAAACCGGCAATCACAACAATGGCATTAAAAAGAATGGCTTTGCCTGTTTGTCCCATTGTAGCATACATTGCCTCCATGGGCTTTGGGTTAACAGACAGGTTCATACGGTAATGCTGCATAAAGTGAATGGCATAATCAATACCTATACCGATGGCAATACTGGATAATAAAGCTGTTGTGGTACTCAGCGGAATATTCAGCAAACCCATTACCCCGAAACTTATCAGGGCAGTGATAAGGATAGGAACTGAACCTATCAGTCCGGCCTTAATACTGCGGAACATAAGAGTGAGCAAAATGAGTACCATGCCTAGTGACAGTATTATGCTCATAACCTGCCCTTTCAGTATCAGGTCAGTAAACACCAGTGCTTTATAACCCGAGCCCGCAAATTTTATCTCTACATCCCTTTCTGCAAAATCATCTGTGTAAGATTTTATTACCGACAGGGCCTCGTTGATGGTACGGGAATCATCTCCCCGGAGCTGGAAAGTGACATTACTGCGGTTATAGTTATAATTGGTCACCTTAGTAAGATTCTCAGGATCGCCCGACATCTCGTAAAGCAAAAGGTACTGTGCTACAAGGTCACTGTTGTCCGGTATGGTAAAAAATTCCTCCCGGTCTGCATTCATAACTTTGTTCATACGCTTAAGATAATCGGCCAGTGAGAAGGAATTACCCACTCTGGACAACTCTTCTGTCTCATTCTGCATATCATCAATAAGCCGGAGATTCTCAGGCTGCTTGAATGCACCCTCATCTTTAGACTCAAGTATAACATTTAAGGTGGAAGTACCTCCGAATTTGCTGTTTATAAAAGCATCGGTGCTGACAATATCGCTGTCCTTTTCAAACTTATCAAGGAAGCTGGAATTGATCCATACCTTCTGAATGCCAAAAACGGAAATAAGTATAATAAGGGCGACAACAGCGTAAACAACTTTTTTTCTCTTTATCAGCTTATCGGTAAAACAATTCAGTTTTGTGTTTACAAGGGGCTGTTTTTTCTTCCTGTTTTTGGGACGGTATCCTGCCAGGATTACTGATGCAGGCAGGAAAACCATGGCCAGCACCAGGGCCGTAAAGATGCCGAAGGCCGTAAAAATACCGAAATACTTAATTGGATATACCTGGGAACTCAGCAGGGAAATAAATCCTACCATGGTGGTAAAAGCTGCCATGGTAAGTGGCTTCCACAGTATGCTTATGGTGTGCATCACTGCTTCCTTTCTCCGTGCAGTGGGATTTTTTACATAAAACTGGTTAAGATGATTATAGAAATATATCCCGTATGCCACACCTATGGCTATTAACATAACAGGTATCATTGTTGAAACCGAATAAATGGGGATACCCAGTGCAGCCATGAGTCCGAATGCCCATATTGTACTAAAAAACACACTGAGCAGGGTGGCGGCTGTTGCCCTGACACTGCGTAAAAGCAGGAACAGAACAATGGCTATCACGGCCAGCACTATGGGAACCATGCGTTTCATATCGGCTGGTCCCAGCAGGGCCATGGTGCCCTCCACTATGGGCCGACCGGCAACATATACTGTTTCACCATCACCCTCAAAGGATTCTGCAAAATCCAGAATGCGGTGGTAAAAGGCTTCTGTGAAAGTACTGTCGCTCATTCCTGCGATGACCAGTGCCACAGTCTCATCTTCCGAGATCATACGCCCGTAAACCATGTCGTTGGACCTTACATTCTCACGGATGGTATTGAGCTTTGTCGCAGACTGCGGGACTTTCACATAAAAAGGCTCCACCTCCATACCATATTCCGAACCTGTAATATTGTCCGCAGTGTACAGCGACATCACATCATTGTCCTCAAACTCCTCCATATCCTGCAACTGCTTGCTTATATCCTTGATTTTTTGCAGAGTGCCGGTATTGAAAACACCGTTCTCGTTTTCAATAGCGATTAAAATACCATCATTGATATCAAACCATTCTTCTGCTTTATCGCTGTAAATAAATGCCGGATGGTCCTTCGGCATATATTCATCAAGATTGGTTTCCATCCGGACATTCTTCCTTATGATATTGGTGAAATAAACGCTGCCACCCAGAACCAGTATTATAACCAGCCATGACATGTATTTAAATTTCTTTTCTGTTAATTTCATTTTATTGGTGTTTGTTATTATTAACTAACTTACTGGACATGTAAATTCTGAACTCTTTTTATTAAACTTACTTTATTTACTATCCCGGGTAATTCATCAGTCACCCCTTATGATAACTTTGCCTGGCTTGTGGGTTTTGGAGATTTCTTTTCAATTAAGTTTTTAATCATTAAGATTATTTTTTCTCCCTCTTCAGCCAGGTCAAAGGAAAAGTCTGAAAATTGCCATTTTTTAACAAAAAGGCGCAATGTGCCCATTACCATTACAGCAAGGTCCTTTGCTTCAATATCTTCCCTTATCTCATTATTACTCTGTCCCTCTGATATTATGGTAACAAGGATATCATTATTATACTCTATTATCTCTGATATTTTCTTTGTAATCGATACCTCATTCCTGAATATCTCTTCCGAGAATAATACGGATGTCAGTGAGGGTATTTTTACGAAGGTGGCAAAATGGTTCTGAAACAGGTGTTCGATCTTTTCAAGAGACGTTCCATTAAATTCAATTTCGCTCTCAAACAGGCGGCTGCTGTTCTTTTTAAGCAGATCAAGTATTGAAGTCAGAATATCAATCTTACTGTCAAAATGCCTGTAAATAGCAGGTTCTGAAACACCTATACTCTTTGACAGGTTCTTGATCGTCAATCCCTGTATCCCTTTCCTGCTGATTAATTCAAGGGCTGAATCTATTATTTCTTTTTGTCTTTCAGTTTGCATCATTCCTGTATTTTTCCTGTCTTAATCTATTACCCGCAGCAAAGTTAGTTACTATTTACTAACTAACAAGCAGTAATCAATAAAAGTTCATTTTTCTGTTTATTTGCAGCTTATAATCCTGAATGCATTTCTGCCTCTTAAGCTGCCGGATGTGATCGCAAGGCCGGATTCCCTGGTAAAATAATCCAGTCCCCCCAGCCTGTTATACATTTTAAAATTCCTGTAATGATCGCCACCGGCTATCCATTCGATAGTATAGATGACGGGCCGTATTATTCCAGGCGGAACAGGATAATTATAATCCATAA
>JAWLFR010000167.1:0-4019 GCA_041685495.1 Bacteroidales bacterium | reverse complement strand
AAGCCAGAACCTGCAACCAAACTTAAACCTGCAAGCGGAACAAAACCTCCGGCCAGAAAGGGGTCTGCAAGCGGAACAAAACCTCCGGCCAAAGAAAAGTCTGGAAGCAAACCAAGCACTAAGCAAAAAACTGGTGGGGGGAAGAGTAAAACAAATACATCAAGATCAAAAAAGAAATAAGAGAAATGAAAGAAGAAGAAATAATGGACCTGCTGTTTGAAACCAGCTGGGAGATTTGTAATAAGGTTGGTGGCATACATACCGTGATATCAACCAAGGCCCTCAACCTTGTTAATAAGCTGGGTGATAATTATATTTTGATAGGACCAGACGTGTGGAGGGATGAATCTGAAAACCCTGAGTTCGAGGAGGATGACAGCCTCTTTGCGGATTGGAAATCCAGGGCGGCCGGTGAAGGACTGAGGGTTCGTACCGGCAGGTGGAATATATCAGGAAAGCCCATTGTCATACTTGTTGATTTCACCCCTTATTTTAATGAGAAAAATGAAATATTCGCCAGGCTGTGGGAGCTGTACAGGCTGGACAGCCTGCCAGGTGAGTGGGACTATATTGAGCCGGCCCTCTTTGGCTATGCCGCCGGTAAAGTGGTGGAGAGCTTTACAGGCTTTTACCATGAATACCAGGATATCATAGCCCAGTTCCATGAGTGGATGACAGGGGCGGGTGTACTGTATCTCAAAGAGGAGGCACCCTGGGTGAGTACCGCTTTCACTTCACATGCAACAGTGCTGGGCCGTACGATAGCAGGCAATAACAGACCCCTGTACAGTAGGATGAATGAATATAACCCGCAGCAGGTGGCGCGCGAGTTCAATGTTGTTGCCAAAAGGTCGCTTGAAAAGAATGCAGCACATATGGCTGATGTGTTTACCACCGTGAGCGAGATAACATCCAGGGAATGTTCTGCATTCCTGGAAAAGGATGTTGATATTATTACCCCAAATGGCTTTGAAGATATCTTTGTGCCTGATAAAGAAATATTTGAGATTAGACGCAGGGAGGCAAGGGAAAAGCTGTTATCTGTGGCTTCTGTTGTAACAGGCAGGGAACTGGCAGATGATTCCCTGCTGGTTGTTACCTCGGGCAGGTATGAGTACCATAATAAAGGAATAGATTTATTTATTAATGCACTGGCCCGGGCAGACAGTGCCCCTGACGGCAACAGGAATATTGTTGCTTTCATTATGGTGCCGGCATATCATAAAGGTCCGCGTAAGGATCTGGCTGATTATCTTAATGGTGTTTCAGAGACTATGCCCTCGGGAGATAATATATTAACACACGGGCTGCATAATCGCGAAAACGACCCGGTGATTAATGCCCTTGAAAGCAATAAACTTAATAACAGCAGCACTAACAGGGTGATAACGGTCTTTGTACCTTCCTATCTCAATGGTTATGACGGCATCTTTAATAAATCATATTATGAACTGCTGATAGGCTTTGACCTTACCTTGTTTCCTTCCTATTATGAGCCATGGGGCTATACACCTCTGGAGAGCCTTATGTTTTCAATACCAACAGTGACAACCACCCTGGCTGGCTTTGGCCTGTGGGTGCAAAACCATTATCCCGATCATGGTAATGGTATCTGCGTTGTGGAAAGGGATGATGCCAACCGTGAAGAGGCAACAGGGGTAATAAGCTCTTGCCTTCTTAAGTTCTGCGGGCTTACCGGGGATGAGGTGAAAAAGGCTCGTGAAGAAGCTTATGATGTATCAAGGATAGCTAACTGGGACAGCCTCGTGGAATATTATTATAAGGCTTACAGTATAGCCCTTGATAAATCGAAAGTCAGGAGGGATGAACCAAGGGAGTTGTCTGAGATGCTGCTTCGAAAAGATATCATTGCCCGCAAGCCACATGAGATGCCTGTATGGAAAGATATACATATTCAATCCGATGTGCCTGAGCGCCTGGTTATACTGAAAGAGCTGGCCCGCAACCTGTGGTGGTCATGGAATGAGGAAGCCCGTGATATATTCAGGCGTATTGATCCTTCATTATGGGAACAGACCCATCAGAATCCATGCAAACTGATAGAGCGGGTTGATTATAAAAGGCTGAAGGTGTTGTCAGAAGACGATGAGTTCCTTGCTGATCTTGATAATCTATACTCTGCGTTCAGATCTTATATGGACAGGCCTGACCGGGATGAGTCGCCGCTAATAGCCTATTTCAGCATGGAATTTGGTGTTCATCACTGCCTGAAGACATATTCGGGCGGACTCGGAATACTTGCCGGTGATTATCTTAAAGAAGCAAGCGATTCAAACTATAACATGGTGGCTGTAGGCCTCCTTTACCGGTTTGGCTATTTCCGCCAGCAGATAGGTCCGCACGGTGAACAGACAGAAGTATATGAAGCAGAAGATTTCTCACAGCTGCCCCTCCATCCGGTAAAAGATAAAGAGGGAAGACAGGTAATAATATCCATGGTGTGGCCCGGACGTAATGTTAAAGCCAGGATATGGGAAGCCAGGATAGGAAAGGTGAGATTATTCCTCCTCGATACGGATTTTGACGGTAACAGTGATGAGGACAGGGGCGTAACACATCATCTCTATGGCGGAGATAATGAGAACAGGCTGAAACAGGAGCTTCTGCTGGGTATAGGTGGCATCAGGGCTCTGAGGGCCATGGGGATAAAAACAGATATCTACCACAGTAATGAAGGACATTCAGCCTTTATAGGCCTGGAAAGACTCAGGTACCTCATGGAAAAACGCCACCTTGCCTTTGATGAAGCCATGGAAGCAATCAGGGCCTCAACACTTTTTACCACGCATACCCCTGTGCCGGCCGGTCATGATTCATTTGATGAGGACCTGCTGAGGAAATACATCCCTCATTACCCGGCAAGACTGAAGATAACATGGGAGCATCTGATGAGCCTGGGAAGGGCATATAGTGACAGCTCGGGCAAGTTCAATATGAGCTTCCTGGCAGCCCGTATGTCGCAGGAGGTGAATGGTGTAAGCAAGCTGCACGGAGAGGTGAGCCGTAAAATGCTGAACCAGCTGTGGCCTGGCTACCTGGCGGAAGAGCTGTTTATAGGCCATGTTACCAATGGTGTGCATTATCCTACCTGGCTCAGCCGTACATGGAAAGAGTGTTATAGAGAGATAACGGGTAAAAAGCATTTTGACCAGGCTGACAGATCCGAATGGGAAAAGATATATGAGGTAGCGGATAAGGATATCTTTGAAATAAAGATGGCACTGAAGCAAAATCTTTTCGAATGGATACGTAAGAGGATGCAGACGGAAGGCATGAATAAGAGGGTGAGCTCAAGGAGACTGATTAATATCAGCAACCACCTTGACCCGCAGGCGCTGACCATTGGTTTTGCACGCAGGTTTGCCACATATAAGAGGGCAACACTGCTGTTCAGGGACCTGGAACGACTCGACAGGCTGGTTAACGATCCTGACAGGCCTGTGCAGTTTATCTTTGCAGGCAAGGCACATCCGAATGACGACGGGGGACAGGAACTTATAGCACGTATCATTGAAGTGTCACATATGCCCGAGTTTGAAGGCAGGATCATCTTCCTTGAGAATTATGATATGGAGATGTCAGGACAGCTGGTAAGCGGAGTGGATATATGGCTTAATACACCTACCAGGCCACTGGAGGCCTCGGGCACCAGCGGTGAGAAAGCAGTGATGAATGGTACTATACATTTCTCTGTGCTTGATGGTTGGTGGGTAGAGGGTTACAGGGCCTATGCCGGCTTTGCCCTTCCCCTGAAGCGAAGCTTTGTCAGCCAGGATATGCAGGATGAGGTGGATGCTGAAACAATTTATAATATGCTGGAAAACGAGATAATACCCGCTTATTTCGACAGGAATGAAGAGGGTATTCCCCCGGAGTGGGTAAGCTATATTAAAAATTCCATGGTGCAGGTAGCACCACAGTTTACTTCCAGGAGGATGATAGATGACTATTATGATAAATATTATAACAGGCTGTGGGAGAGGTCAAAGAAGCTGAAG
>JAWLFR010000048.1:0-16558 GCA_041685495.1 Bacteroidales bacterium | reverse complement strand
CCTCAAGCTCCTCCTGTGTCACCTGCTCTGAAGCAATTGACACCTGCACCCTGAAAACTACACTGGGCGATTCTCCCCGTACAACAGCATCCTCTTTGACAGTGGCATCTTCTTTTACAACAGCATCTCTTTCAGCAGCAGTGTCTTTAGCAGCAGCATCTGTCACGGCTTCTGCCTTCTGTAAAAGATCTTCTATATCCTCTTCCACCTCTGCATCCCTGTCGAGCTGTATCACCAGGGACTCACAATCAACGGATTTGCGGGTATCGCTGTCTGTAAGATAGTCCAGCCGCCCTCCCAGCCTGAAGGATCCTGACAGGACGGCATCAGCCTTAGCCAGGTAACTGATGCTTACAACCTTATCAGCGGGCATCTTCAGCCAGACAAAATTCACCTGATTATTCTCCCAGTAAAAATCGGCTCCTGCTGTCTCAGCGCTTTTAACCGTAAAACCCTGTGGGAGGTCCTGGTAAAACCTGGCAAAGCCGTTTGACCCGGGATTTGCAATCTCTATCCTTACAGGCACATATTTGCCGGGGGGCCATGATGACTGGGTTATAACATTAACATGAAGGTCCTGGCACAAAGCCATTGACGGGAACAAAACCAGTAATACTGCTAAAACGAAGTACTTCATATTTATCAATATCAGAAATTCGGGCTCAACAGGTATTTATTATAGAAAGCATCAATAATCTCCACTGCCTCATCGGAGGTATCCACCAGACTGAACAGTTTAAGGTCTTCCGGCGACACATTGCTTTCCTCTTCCAGCATAACCATCTTTATCCAGTCTACCAGTCCGCCATAGTACTTCTTCCCCACCATCACTATAGGAAATTTGCCGATCTTTTTCGTTTGTATCAGTGTCATAGCCTCAAACAGCTCGTCAAATGTTCCAAAGCCACCGGGCAGAACAATAAAGCCCTGGGAATACTTCATAAACATCACCTTCCTGACAAAAAAATGATCAAAGGTTATCAGCTTATCCGGGTCTATATAATCATTTGCTTTCTGCTCAAAGGGAAGATCAATATTTATACCTACAGATCTGCCCTTCCCTCGTCTGGCACCCTTATTTGCTGCTTCCATAATGCCCGGGCCACCGCCGGTAATAACACCATAACCCTTACTTGTCAGTTTAAAGGCTATCTCTTCCGAGAGTGTATAATATTTATTATCAGGTTTTGTACGTGCCGAACCGAACAGTGATACACAGGGACCTATTCTTGCCATCTTTTCAAATCCTTCAACAAACTCAGCTATAATCTTAAACACCCGCCATGAATCCATTGTATGGATCTCATTCCAGGTCTTATCATCAAAGGCATCCCTTACCAGGTCATGTGAATTTTTCATAGTCCCTAAAAATAATAAAATATTACCAAACGGTATACTGTTTCATCATCCGGTCTTTATACCCAGCTCATCCCTCAGGTACCTTGCGGTATAACTGTCTTTCCGTAAGGCCAGCTTCTCCGGGCTGCCGCTGAAGATTATCTCCCCTCCCTTTTTGCCACCTTCCTTACCCATGTCAATAATATAGTCGGCCATCTTTATCACATCCATATTATGCTCTATCACCATCACCGTATTTCCTTTGTCGACCAGGTTGTTAAGCACATAAAGCAAAACCCTTACATCCTCAAAATGCAATCCGGTTGTAGGCTCATCCAGTATATACAGCGTGCGTCCGGTATCTTTCCTTGCCAGTTCAGACGCCAGCTTAACGCGTTGCGACTCGCCGCCTGACAGTGTTGTTGAGGGCTGTCCCAGGCGGATATAACCCAGTCCCACATCCTGCAGTGTCTTCAGCTTCTTGTATATGGATGGTATATTCTCAAAAAAGCTCACCGAGGTATTGACGGTCATATCCAGCACATCACTCACCGAGCGTCCCTTGTATTTAACCTCCAGTGTCTCCCTGTTATATCTTTTACCGTTACAGTCTGTACACAGCACATGGACATCAGGCAGGAAATTCATCTCTATTGTCTTGAGCCCTGCACCCTTGCATCCTTCACAGCGGCCTCCCTTAACATTGAAGGAGAACCTGCTGGATTTGAATCCGCGTATCTTAGCCTCTGTTGTCTGCTCGAAAAGCTTCCGTATATCGGTAAAGACGCCGGTATATGTGGCGGCGTTGGACCTTGGGGTACGCCCGATGGGACTCTGGTCAACCTCTATCACCTTATCTATATCAGCCAGCCCTTCCAGGCTGTCGTAGGGCAATGATGATTTTCCCGATCTGTGCAGCCTGGCTGCCAGCGCAGGATGCAGGGTCTGGTTGATAAGTGATGACTTACCGCTGCCCGATACACCAGTCACACAAATAAAGACAGACAGGGGAAATGAGAGATCAACATTCTTAAGGTTATTACCTCTTGCGCCTGTTATTGTTAGCATCTTGCCGTTCCCTTCCCTTCTGTGTGCCGGCAATTCAATATTTTTCTTTCCCGAGAGATAGAGTCCGGTCAGCGACCCTGACCTGCGCAGCTGGTCGGGTGTCCCTTCAGCCACCAGCGATCCGCCGTTACGGCCCGCGAGGGGACCCATATCCACTATATGATCAGCGGACAGTATCATCTCACGGTCGTGTTCAACCACTATCACCGAGTTACCGCTGTCGCGCAGCTGCCTCAGCGAACTTATCAGCTGCCTGTTATCCCTCTGGTGCAGGCCTATGCTTGGCTCATCGAGTATATACAGCACGTTGACCAGTCGCGACCCTATCTGAGTGGCAAGCCTTATCCTCTGGCTCTCGCCACCCGACAGTGTGCGGGCGCCCCTGTTAAGTGAAAGGTAATCAAGACCTACATTAAGAAGGAATCCCAGGCGTGAGCGTATCTCCTTGATCACCTCGGAAGCTATCTTCTTCTGACGTTCAGTAAGGCGCTCCTCCAGAGTATCTGCAAAATTCACCAGCTCTTTTATGTCCATGGAGGCCAGCTCACCCAGGTTCTTCCCTCCCAGCCTGTACCACAGGGCTTCCTTCTTAAGCCTTGTACCATTGCACATTGGACATGTTTTATAATATATATAATTACCCTTTGCCTTTTGTCCTTCCCTTTTACCGTTTACCGACTCCTGGTTTCCTATATAATTGATCACACCTTCAAAGGTAAGGAAGTAGTTAGAGGTAAGTCCGAGGGGAGTGTTGGACAGCTTGAGCACCTCATCCGATCCGTGAAGGATGGTGTTCATCGCTTCTTCAGGTATATCCTTTATGGCAGTATCAATGCTGAAGCCGTATTTTTCAGCTATTGCCTCCAGCTGCCAGAATATCCACATATTACGGTACCTGCCCAGGGGCTCGATGCCTCCTTTCCTGATGCTCAAGCTGTCGTCTGGTATAATCTTTTTAACATCCACTTCAGCAACCACACCCAGGCCGTTACAGCGGGGACAAGCACCCTGCGGCGAGTTAAAGGAGAATGTATGGGGGGCCGGTTCGTTATATGATATACCGGTAGATGGACACATAAGGTGGCGGCTGAAATACGATGGTTCATCCTCTTCAGCATCCAGTACCATCATAACACCCTCGCCCTGGTCCAGGGCAAAGAAAATGGAGTCTTTCAGGCGCTTCTCATCTGCTTCTGATGGTATCAGTTTATCCACCACTATTTCTATATGATGAGTCTTATACCTGTCAAGCTTCATGCCCGGCATCAGTTCACGCATCTCCCCGTTAATCCTCACATTAAGGAAGCCCTTGCGCCTCAACTGTTCAAAGAGCTCCTTATAATGCCCTTTGCGTCCTTTGACCACCGGCGACAGGAAGTACACTTTTTTGCCGCTGTATCTTTTTATTACCAGGTCTATTATCTGCTCATCGCTGTACTTAACCATCTTTTCACCGCTGGCGTATGAATAAGCATCGGCGGCCCTGGCATACAGCAGGCGCAGGTAATCATATATCTCCGTAATGGTTCCGACCGTAGACCTGGGATTCTTGTTTGTTGTCTTCTGTTCTATGGATATAACCGGGCTCAGTCCGCTTATCCTATCCACATCCGGCCTTTCCATGCCTCCAAGGAACTGCCTGGCATAGGCGGAGAATGTCTCCATATACCTTCGCTGTCCCTCTGCATATATAGTATCAAAAGCCAGTGAAGACTTTCCGCTGCCACTGAGTCCGGTTATGACAACGAGTTTATTCCTCGGTATCTTAACATTAATATTTTTAAGGTTATGGACCCTGGCTCCGCTTACACTCACCATGTCCTCATATATCCTTTCCGTCTTTTTCACTGCTTCTGGTATGTCTGTGTCCTGGCCCCTTCTGCCGGAATCTTGATCTGGTATGTCTTACCTGCAATATTATGGAGGTATGCCTGTCTCAGCCAGGGATTAAAAGCCTTCAGTATCTTATAATTTGTTCCGTAGGTCTTTGCAAACTCAGCGAAGTTGCTGACTGCTGTATCCACCTGTACTGTTTTATACTCAACAGGAGGGTACAGGTGATCAGCCGGTATATCGAAGCCGTAGGCAGCGGGATTGCTGAATATTGTTTTAAAGGCCAGCACCCTGAACAGGTACCTTGATGTTTCTTCCGGCAGAAGAAGGTCATAATAGTTATCCTGGTCCTGTATACCGATAAGCCGGTCAATACCGTTTGAACCCCTGTTATACGAGGCTGCAACCATGGCCCAGGAGCCGTACTTATCATATGACTTAAGAAAATACCTGCATGCCGCTTCAGTTGATTTTTCAAGGTGGTATCTCTCATCCACTTCATCGCTTATCTCCAGGCCATACTCCCGCGCTGTTGAATGCATAAACTGCCAGTATCCTGTTGCGCCCACGGGTGATATGGCATTTGACAGGTTACTCTCTGCCACCGCAAGGTATTTAAAATCATCAGGCACTCCATTTGCGGCCAGTATAGGCTCTATAACAGGAAAATAACGGTGTGCTCTTTTAATCAACAACATCGTTGAAGAATGGAAATAGGCATTACTGTTAAGCTCACGATCGAGGCTCTCGCGGGTATCAAAATTTTCCAGCGGCACCCTTTCCCCTGCAAAGTACAGTGAATCAGGCAGCGCAAATGATGTTACACGTTGCACCTTCTGTGCTCTCGCCGGTAGAGTCTCTTCAGCGCCTGCACGCCCATCCTGCATCAGTCCGGCCAGAACAATTATCAGCCCGATTGCGCCTGCTGCAGCCAGCACTTTAATAATCAAGTTATTATGCATATAATAGTTTCATTTTAATCTAAATATCAATAATCACTGCCCTTGTTCCTGTCTGTTTTTTTCTATTCACCGGCTGTACCCATATAAACAAGAATGCAAAGTTAATGTTTTTACATATACTTATGCAATAAGCCAGTACTTTAGGGATATGGTTTTCAGAACCTGAAATGCATACCGGAGAAGACACCAAAGGTGTAAGGGTTCCCGGACCCGAGATCTCCTCCTGTATTAAGAAAATACCTCAGCTGTGGCTCAAGGTTAAGGGATAAGTTTTTACTTATATTATATTCCATGCTCACACCCAGGGAGCTTGACAGAAGCAGGTTTTCCACACCCTCCGTAGCTCCCAGTGCCATTTTGAAGCCTTCATCACTAATGGCCCAGGCCCTGTTAACTACAAGGAAATTATAGGACATGCCGCCAAGGATATTAAAATTCATTGTGCCGTCAACCAGTTTATACTTTAATATCAGCGGTACCTCAAGAAACTCAAAGTTCTGTCTCACACTGTTACCAAAGGACGACAGGCCGGATTTTACCGGGTCAAAGTTATCCTGTGAATAAACCCCGTCTACCCTGTTGCCGGTTATATCACTCAGGTAGACATTATTATTGGTTGAATTAACCGTCCCCGAGCTTGTCCTGACACCGAAGACCGTGCCGCCTTTGGAGCTGGCATAAGGTTCAAAGCCTGTATACGAGTTAACACCCTGTACATCACGTCCGAGGGATGAATAATAGAGTCCTGTCTGCACGCTCAGCCTGCCACTCATACGGTAGCTGACACTGAAACCACCGCTGTAGGACAGTACGGCATTTTCATTATCGTTTATCTGGCTCAGTGCCTGGTTAGCTGTTTTTATATTGGAGGAAAGGTATGTTGGAGAAACCATGGCGCCCACCTTCCAACGGTCATTCGTTTTAGTTTCCCCTGCCGGCTCAATATCAACCAGACCGGTACTGAACATTATCAAAGGCTCACTCTTTACCTTTATCTCATCCGGGGCGGGATCGTAATTTCTTATATCGTTGCCCGGCAGGTTTGCAGACTGTTCAAAATCCGGCGCAGTAAACCGGCGGCCGTCAATTTTTTCTATATCATCATTATCCCCTGCCGGCACGGTGGCTTTAGTAAGCACGGCCGCAGCCTTTTCATTAACTTCCCCGCCATCCTCATCATCAGGGCTAACGTTCATATATGAGGGGTTGAATAATGGGGACCCGGTATTAAATGATGAGGCTATATCACCTTCTCCCTGACTATAGGGTGAACCGGTGACATAATAGTATGCAAGCATGCCCAGGGATATAAGCACTGCTATACCGGCAGCTATTCTGAAGAACAATGCTGCATTATTCTTTTTCTTCACCAGGGGTGCAATATTTTCCCATACTGATTCAGGAGGAAGCACCTCCGTATCTTTCAATCCGTCGCGGAATAAGATATCAATATTTGAATCACTCTTAACCATTCATTCTCTTCTTTATTCCCATGTGTATCTCAACCTTCTTCTGAAGTATTGCCCTTGCCCTTGAAAGGTTTGACTTGGATGTCCCCTCGGAGATCCTGAGCATCTCAGCTATCTCCTTATGTGAATATCCTTCCAGTGCATACAGGTTAAACACCATTTTGTATTTAGGCGGCAGATCCATAATAAAACCCAGCAGCTCTTCGGCTTCCATCCCTGTCGACTCCCTTGTCTCCAGTTCAGGTAAGGTATCATTAGC
This sequence comes from Bacteroidales bacterium, assembly GCA_041685495.1. GTDB lineage: Bacteria > Bacteroidota > Bacteroidia > Bacteroidales > VadinHA17 > UBA9300. The sequence continues at coordinate 9,629 of JAWLFR010000048.1, read as the reverse complement.
AAAGCCGGGATCATCCACCTTATTAAGGTAATACCTGTTACGGTGTCTTTCCAGGGCAGTATTAACCACAATACGCCTCATCCATCCTTCAAAAGAACCTTTGCTGTTGAAAGTATGCAGGCTGGTAAATATCTTTATGAAGCTTTCCTGCAGCACATCCCTTGCCTCATCATAAGAGCCCGAATACTGAAGGCTTACTCCGTAAAGTTTAGCAGAGTATCTCCGGTAAAGCAATTCCTGGTCACGTTTATTACCTGCCAGGCAGCCCCTGAGTATTTTCCTTAGTTCCGGCAATTTATTTCCTTTTAGAAGATAAATATAGAAATAAATTATCAGAAAAGGCAAATGTTCCTGCTACACTTCCACCAAATAAATAGATGATTATTGTGCTGCTTAGGTTGCGTCTGGTATTTTTTACCTGCCGGTCCCGCTCTAAAGGTTTGTCACCTAGTCATAAGCGGATACCGCAAACAGGGTCATCCTTGCCAGACTCGGGTTTTCCATTAAAGATGTATCACCTCATCATAGGCAGCTGCCGCTGCTTCCATGATGGCCTCTGACATTGTGGGATGAGGATGTATGGATTTGATTATCTCATGTGCCGTAGTCTCCAGCTTCCTGGCCACCACTATTTCAGATATCATCTCCGTAACGCCTGCTCCTATCATATGCGCTCCCAGCAGCTCACCGTATTTAGCATCGAAAACCAGTTTGACAAAACCCTCTTTGGCACCTTCTGCGGCCGCTTTCCCGCTTGCGGTAAAAGGAAATTTGCCTGTTTTAATCTCATAGCCTTTCTCCTTTGCAGCATCCTCTGTCAGTCCGCATGACGCCACCTCGGGCGATGTGTAGGTACAGGCCGGTATATTATTATAATCTATGGGCTCCACCTCCATACCGGCTATCTTCTCAACACAGGCAATAGCCTCTGCCGAGGCTACGTGGGCCAGGGCGGGACCATGAACTATATCGCCGATAGCATATAGTCCTTCCACATTTGTCCTGTAAAAATCATCAACTATCACCTTACCTTTTTCGGTCTTAACACCTGCCTCTTCAAGTCCTATGCCTTCAATATTGGTGGTCACACCCACGGCCGACAGCACTATGTCGGCTTCTATCTCCTGCTGTCCCTTCTTTGTTTTGACAGTGGCCACACACTTTTTACCTGATGTGTCAACAGATTCAACAGCAGAGCCTGTCATCACATTTATACCTGCCTTCTTGAATGAGCGTTCAAGGTGCCTTGACACTTCCTTATCCTCATTCGGAACCACAGCAGGCAGAAACTCAACAAGTGTTACACCGGTGCCTATGGAATTATAAAAATGAGCAAACTCACTGCCTATGGCTCCCGATCCTATCACTATCATAGATTCTGGCTGCTTGCGCAGGGTCATTGCCTCACGGTAACCGATGATCTTTTTACCATCCTGTTTCACCCCCGGCAGCTCTGCCGACCTGGCACCGGTAGCCAGGATGATATGATCAGCTGTATAATCCTTTTTACTATCGCCTTCCTCAACTTCCACGGTGCCGGCTTTTTTGATCCTGCCAAAACCCTTTATTACCTCTATCTTGTTCTTTTTGAAAAGGTACTGCACGCCCTTGCTCATCCCTTCGGCCACGGAACGGCTCCTCTCAACTATCTTTTCAAGGTCAGGCCTGGCCTCCCCTTTCGTTTCTATACCATAATCGGAGGCATGACTGATAAGATCATACACTTTGGCACTCTTAAGAAGAGCTTTTGTGGGTATGCATCCCCAGTTAAGGCAAACGCCTCCCGGCTCTGCTTTCTCCACCACTGCCACTTTCATTTTCAGCTGCGCAGCCCTTATTGCTGCCACGTACCCTCCCGGTCCGCTTCCTATAATAATAATATCGTAGTTCATTCGCTTAATAATTTTATATTTGCTTGAATATATGTCAATTAAAACTATTCGTGCGCTCGCTGCACACGCTTACTCACAGTACTGAACACAGGTCATTTCAATCTCAGATGCTTTTCCCTATTGCTTCCAAAATTAATAATTCTGCTGATAATCCACAGCAGTACCAGGGTAAATATGATGGTTGCACCTGTTGGTATATTCAGGTACCACGATGCTGAGAGTCCGGCCGACATCCCCAGAAAACCTGCTATTACAGAGATTAATATCACCTTCCCAAAGTTCTTCGTATACAGCAGTGCTATATTAGGGGGGATGGTCAGCAGGGACAGCACAAGCACAACACCGGCTATCCTGATATTAAGTACAATAACAAGTGACACAAGCACAATAAGCAGGTATTTAAACAGGTCGACCCGTGGGGAGAAGGTCCTGGCATACCCTTCATCAAAAGCTATATACAGTATAAAGCGGTAATACCGTATAAAGAAGAAAAGCAGGATTACAGCCAGCACGGCCAGTGCCACAAGATCAGAGCTGTTAATAGTGAGTATGCTGCCAAAGAGGTAGCTCATAAGGTCGGGGGTATACCCCGGTGTGAGGTAGACAAAGATTATCCCCACAGCCATGCCGAAAGCCCAGAGGAAACCGATGGCAGAATCTTCGCTCACCCTCTGTTTTGCTGCAAGGTACTGTATCCCCAGGGCTGAAGCCACACCAAAGCATGCCGCACCCAGAACCGGGTTTATACCCATAAAGTAAGCTATGCCTATACCCCCAAAGCTGGAATGTGTTATCCCGCCCGAGAGGAAAACCATCTTTTTGGACACTATATATGAGCCGGCAATACCTGCCGTTATACTGCCGAATAGCACGGCAAGCATGCTGTTCATCAGAAAATCATATTCCACAAAGGCAGTAAACATAATATTAATGATTATGTGTTCCCAGTACTGTATGAGGCACATCACCGTGTGCTATCAGCTGTATGGGACAACCATAGGATTTCAATTGTGCCGTGGTGATCCTGGCTGAATCATGAAAATGCAGCTTGCGGTTAACGCAGGCAAAGCTCTTGACAAAGGCCGATATTGTACCTACATCATGTGATACCATCATTATTGTTACAGTACGGTTAAGCTCTTTCAGCTTATCATAAAAGTCCTCCTCAAAGCTGCTGTCTACAAAATTACCCGGCTCATCCAGCAGTAGCAGTCTGGGCGACCCTATCAGGGCCCTGCCCATATAAACCCTCTGCAGCTCGCCACCCGACAGCTCACTCAGCGAAGTCCTCCGCAGGTGATAGATACCCAAATCATCCAGCACCTTATCCGCCAGATCACGGTCACGGCGCCCCATCCTCGCTTTCTTACCCTTCTGCATCATCAGTCCCGACAACACCACATCCTTCACAGATACAGGAAAATTACAATCGCCCTCCGGCATCTGCGGAAGGTAACCTATCTCCCGGGGTTTTATCTTTTCCCTGTTAAATATTATTTCACCTTTAACGGGCTTTACCAGGCCCAGGATAAGCTTGATAAGAGTTGTCTTTCCTCCCCCGTTGGGACCAATAACCCCCATAAAATCGCCCTCCCTTATCTTAAGGTTCACATCCTCAAGCACGGGGTCGCCATTATAGGAGGCACTGACATTTTTAAGTTCAATCAATACTGACATATCCGTCCTTAATTATCTTTTCCTGCTATACTTTCAGCTATCGTCCTCACCGCGCTTACCCAGTCATAAGCCAGCGGATCAATAATAATTGTTTCAGCAGCTATCTCATCAGCTATAAGGTCGGCATTTCTCCTATCAAATTCCCGCTGTACCAGTATAGCCTTTATATTTTTCTCCCTGCCTTTATCAATCAATCTTTTCAGGTCCGAGGGAGATGGCTCCTTCCCCTCTGTCTCAACGGCTATCTGCTCAAGTCCGTAGTCCCTGGCAAGGTAGCTTAAAGAAGGATGGAATATCATAAATGATTTATTGGCGGTATTGTTAAGCAGGGATTCCAGGTATGCATCGATGTCCATGATAACACTGTCGAGCTGCTGGTGGTTTTTCCAGTACTCATCTTTTCTTCCCGGATCTTTCTCAGACAGGAAATCCCTTATATCCCGGGCTATTATCCTGGCCCGCAGGGGCGAGACCCAGAAATGCGGGTCAACACCGGTATGGTGGGTTATGCCATCGTGACTGTGACTGTCTGCAGCTATCAGGTCCTGTGAAGCGGCAAGCTCAAGCACCTCCACATCGCTGTTTATATTAATCATCCTGTCCATCCATGCCAGCTCAAAGCCCAGGTAAGCGTTTATTATCATCAGCTCTGAGTCTTTCAAATCCCTGATCACGGCAGGCGGTGGCTCATAGGTAGCCGGACTCGCACCGGGCGGCACAATAACATTTACCCTGTAATTATCACCTGCAATAGCTTCGGCAAAGAACCTGAAAGGCTCTATACTTACCGTTATTACAGCTTTCTCTTCCTGAGAGGCATCATCGGTCTGCCGGCCGCATCCCGCGAAGAGAATAATCAGAAGAAGGGGTATTATATTTTTTTTCACAGGTTTATAATTTTATTTTACTGTAAATGAAGATAATAAAAATTCGCTTAAGGCGAAAGATTCCCACCCTTCATGAGCTTTTTTAATCTTCTTCTTTTTCAGAATTTTTATTAAAAAAGTATTCATCTCGTTCATGGGATCGCCAGGGCTAAATAAATATCCGCTTCATCATTATATAACACAACAAATTTAATATATAACAATACAATCACCCAAGTGTTGTAAATGATTATCGTATAAAGTAAATTTGAAGGGATAATAAACTACTCCTATGATAAAAATAAGCACTGCCGGGGATATACTGGCATCCCTTCTTACCGGTGATTCCTGTTGTATGGTATTCCTTCATAACACAAGAGACGAAAACACAGCACTTAAGATAATGAAAGAAGGCTACCGGTTTGAAGATCAGCTCAGTTATTCCTGCGACAGGGTCAACCCGGACGATTCGGTTGAAATAAACTATTTCCTGGTTGAAAGAAAAGAGTATGGCAAGTTTACCATTATTATTGAAATAGATAAAAAGCTGTTCAGGAAGTACAGCTCACTGGCCGATCACTCCGATATTCATTTTGAAGACATTATAAGCATTGCCCTGCCGGTGCTGGGCGATAATGATGAATATATATATACCCTGGCTCCACAGTACATAAAAGGATACCTCGATATTGCCAGCGGAAAATTCAGGAAGAACAGGATATTCAATCCTGCCTTCGAACCGGCCTTATATATGGATAACCACCGCCGGCTTACCAGCGGGGAGCAGGATGCAGGCAACACTGAACAGCAGTAGTATGCAAGTCCCGGGACCAGTTTTAACCAGCCTGATCCCTCCGGTCGCAGCGCAGGCAACACTGAACACTAGCAGGATGACAGCCACAAGACCAGTTTTAACCAGTATGATCCCACCGGTCGCAGACCAGGCAACACTGAACACTAGCAGGATGACAACCACTGCCAACTGTTAATAAATCTTAAAAGATCAACATTCCACCCTCAGCAAAACGATCTTAATAATATACTTGCTAAATTGCGTTTCCAAATAACACAAATCATAATTCGCATGAAAATTACCATTAAGTCTCTGATGCTTTCTCTTGTAATAATATTTGCAGGAGGATCGATGACCTTCAGCCAGGTAAAATACCACAGCCCTGAAGAAATAAACTCTGTCCTGAAAGCTTTGAACAAAAGCTATCCCGATCTTACTGTGCTTGAAACAATAGGGCAGACATATTCGGGAAAGGACATTATTGCTTTAACCATTGGCAGTGGCGATATTGGCACAAAGCCCGGCATAGCCATTATCGGGGGTATTGACGGCAGGTACCAGGCAGGCCGTGAGATAAGTCTCGGCTTTGCCGAAAAGCTCCTTGCCAACGCAGACAGCGAGGAAATAAAAGAGCTGCTGTCCGGGGTAAGCTTTTATGTAATACCCGATGCCAGTCCGGATGCCAGCTCAGGATTCTTTTCCGCGCCCGTATATGAGAGGCTGGTAAATGCCAATCCCACCGATAACGACAGGGATTTTGTAACGAACGAGGATCCCAGCGAAGACCTTAACGGTGACGGTATAATAACCATGATGAGAGTAAAAGACCCCACAGGGGATTATATAAGGGATCCGGCAGACAAGCGCCTGATGAAGAAGGCGGATATAGCCGCAGGAGAGAAAGGAGAATGGCGTGTCTATACCGAAGGCATTGATAATGACAAGGACGGTAAGTTCAATGAAGACGGACAGGGAGGAGTGAATTTCAATAATAACTTCAGCTTTGAATATGAGGAATTCGGAAAGAATGCAGGGATAAATGCTGTTTCGGAGAAAGAATCAAGGGCGGTAGCCGATTTTCTCTATGAGCATTTCAATATTTTTGCTGTCTTCTCCTTTGGCCCCCAGGATAACCTCGGACAGGCATTTAAGGCAAAGGGTCCTTCGCCACAGGCCGGACGCAGGGGTCCGGGCAAGGTAACCAGCATACTGAAGGAAGACGAGACACTCAATAAGCTGCTCTCATCCATGTACCTTGAGCAGACAGAATATAAGGGAAATCCCGGCTTCAGCCGCGAACCCGGCAACTTTATGGAATGGGCATATTACCATTACGGACGCTACAGCTATTCAACACCCGGATGGTGGTTCCCGTCAGAAAAAGGTTTATCGGCCGAAGCATCATTTCTGAAATATGCAGATGAGAACCTGGATAAGGAGGTATTTGTGGAATGGCAGGAGACAGACCATCCCGGCTTTCCCGGTAAAACAGTTGAGATCGGCGGCATAAAACCATTCAGCATGTATGCCCCTCCCCCTGAAATACTGGAAGAGGCCATTGAGAATAATTACCTCTTCCTGGTGGAGGCAGCCAGCTTACATCCCTCCGTGGAATTAGTTGACCTGAAAACGGAAAAACTCGATAAAGATATTCACAGGGTAAGCGTCACCCTGCACAACAAGGGTATCTTCTCAACCACCAGTGAGCTGGGAGATTATAATAAATGGATGAGAAAAATGAAAGTGGAGCTTACATCAGATTCTGATTTTGAGCTGATGAGCGGCAGGAAAATAGAGATAACAGATCGGCTCAAAGGAGATGAGTCAAGAGAATACAGCTGGCTTATACATGGTAAGGGCGACTTTACCATATCAGCCGGTGCCGTCAATTGCGGCATTGATCAGATCAGTTTTACCATTAAATAAGCCAAACAGAAAAAAATACAGTCATGCATAAATTACACAGATCAATAGTAATCATATTTTCACTTCTGATGACCCTGCCGGGACAGGCACAGAAAGAGGAAATGTTCTTTAAGGCTGCCGGCACCCCGGTAAACCCAAAGGTAGATGTCTCATGGAACAGGTATAATACCTATGCAGGCATAATGGATATTGCCGAAAAACTCGAGCAGGCATATCCTGACCTGGTAACAGTGGGCTCAGCAGGTAAATCATATGAAGGACGTGATATACTTACGCTGACCATCACCAACCATAAGAACCAGGACCCCGATCATAAACCGGGGTATTATATTGACGGTAATATCCATTCAAACGAGATACAGGGTACTGAAATGGCCCTCTATGCAGCATGGTACCTGGTGGAGATGTATGAAGATAATGCTTTCATCCGGGAACTTCTGGATGATAAGGTGTTCTATATCCTGCCTACCATTAATCCCGATGCCAGGGAAAACTACATGCATGAAGCCAATACAGGCAGTTCACCACGCTCGGGCATGGTGCCCAGGGATGATGACCGCGACGGACTGGTTGATGAGGATGGCTTTGATGATATTAATGGTGACGGTGTTATCAGCATGATGCGCCGTAAAGATCCTTACGGACAGTATAAGGATGATCCCTCCGACCCCAGGCAGATGATACGTGTGCAGCCCGGAGAAACAGGTGAATACGAGATGCTGGGCTATGAGGGCATTGATAATGACGGCGACGGCCGGGTTAATGAAGACCGCCAGGGCAGTTACGATCCCAACCGCGACTGGGGTTATAACTGGGAACCTAATTATATCCAGGGGGGAGCCGATAAGTACCCCTTTACCTTTCCCGAGAACCAGGCTGTAAGGGATTTTGCCCTTGAGCACAGAAATATTACAGGCGCACAATCATATCATAACTCCGGGGGAATGATACTGAGAGGACCTTCGGCTGAAACAGGAGGATCGGAAATATATACAAGGGAAGACAATATGGTCATTAACAGCATTGGCGAACTGGGAGAGAGTATAATCCCGGGCTACAGGCTCCTTACCATTTATAAGGATTTGTATACTGTTTATGGAGGGGAACTGGACTGGTGGTACGGTTTTATGGGAGCATATGTTTATTCGAATGAACTCTGGTCAAGATACCTTATGTTTGGCGACGGCGACGACAGGGACAGCTATAAGTTCGATAAATATTTACTCTTTGAAGATGCCTTTATACCATGGGAGGAATATGACCACCCCGTGTACGGCAAGGTTGAAATAGGAGGCTTTGACAAAAATTTCGGGCGGATACACCCCGGATTTATACTTGAAACAGATGCACACCGCAATACCGCTTTCTGTTTATATCATGCATACCAGACACCCAAACTCAATGTACGCGACATCAAAGTGGAGAAGCTGCAGGGATCGCTTAAGCAGGTTACCGCCACTGTGGAAAACACCAGGATGATGCCCACACATTCGGGTCAGAATATACACTACAAAATCGATCCACCCGATTATATTTATCTTGACGGCGGCGAGGTTGTAGCCGGCATGATAGTCCTTGATGAAGACAATAATATATGCAGTGAGCAGGAACGTAATCCCGCACGCATTGAGGTTGAAAACATCCCCGGCAACAGCACCGTTAAGGTACGGTGGATAGTCAGGGGCGGCAATAAGTACACTGTAAGGGTAGAAAGCGTTAAGGGAGGCCACGCCTCCGGTACTGCGGGCTAAGATGCAGTGCCGGCTTTTATGAAGAATATAGTCGCTTATTCAGGGTCAAACAGCTCCGGCAGTGCGGGCTAAGAGACGAAATTTTGCGCCTCTTAATTCTTTCCCTTCAGGTTCATTATCAGAACTATCAGGGACAATGATATTAATAAGACAAATAATAAGTAGAAGAAATATGTTTCCCTGTTTCTTTTATTAATACCAAAAAACTGCAAACATGATATTCCTGATTCAGAGAATTGAACATCCCCTGAGTTATTAAGCAAGTCCAATTTTGCCCTTCGCAAAGCATTCGAGGGTTTTTTACCTTTATTATTATATTCTCTGTATCTATTAATTATTGTATTAAGGGTTGTATCAGGCAAACAAGTTGTTACCATCACTGAAGATGTGCCTTTCATTCTGTATAAATTAATCAAATGAGAGAGAGGGGGGATACTTTTTTCTATGCTGTCACAATCGACTTTGATAATTATATTTTTGGGAACAGCATTTTGTCTATATAAATTATAAAGATCTTTCTTCCTTATATTCTTAAATTCAACAAACTTTATTTCATCATATACCTCCATTGAAAGTTCATCCTGGAACAATAAGGTAGATACAGTTCCATATCTGATATTGTATTCATTTATTAAATATGGTTTATCTGAAAATTGTGATTGATTTTTTGGAATGGATCTGGTTTTAATGAGGAACTCCCATGGAATGTAAAATAATTGGTGAT
>JAWLFR010000047.1:0-16618 GCA_041685495.1 Bacteroidales bacterium | reverse complement strand
TAACAGACTTAACCCAATTTAATCCATGGATTATTCTTTTTTATTAAAAAATATTGTACTTTTGCACACCCGAAAATACAGGATATTAGGAAAATATAATAGTAAAGATTAAAACAAAAGGACGTGAATACCAATAGCTACAAAACCAAAGCGGCTAATAAAGCAACTGTGAATAAGGAGTGGCTCCTGGTAGATGCTGAAGGAGAAATTTTAGGCCGGCTTGCATCACAGGTAGCAAAACTGATTCGTGGAAAGCATAAACCTGATTTTACACCGCATGTTGATTGCGGCGACTATGTTATCATTCTTAATGCCGACAAGGTTAAAATGTCGGGTAATAAATGGGATGATAAGGAATATATCAGGCATTCGGGATACCCCGGCGGGCAAAAATCCATCGTTGCCAGGGAGCTTTTCAAAAAGCATCCTGAAAGAGTTGTTGAGAATGCAATAAGAGGCATGCTGCCGGGCAACAGGCTTGGAAGAGCTATGTTCAGGAACCTGCATGTATATACCGGCGACCAGCATGGACATGAAGCACAGAAGCCAAGGAAAATTGAATTAGATAAAATAAAATTATAAATGGAAATTATAAATACCATAGGAAGAAGAAAGTCGGCCATTGCCAGAATATATATTTCTGAAGGCAAAGGCCAGATCATGGTCAATAATAAGGATTATAAAGAATACTTTCCGGCCAAGACATTGCAATACCTGGTAATGCAGCCCCTCAACCTGCTCAATGTTACTGACAAGTATGATATAAAGGCTGTTCTTGACGGTGGCGGGTCCAGGGGACAGGCAGAAGCCGTGAGACTTGGTATATCCAGGGCACTGGTTAAGATCAACAGCGAAGACAAACCGGCTCTTAAGGCCGAAGGTTTCCTTACAAGAGACCCGCGGGAAGTGGAAAGGAAGAAGCCTGGCCAGCCAAAAGCCCGCAAGAAATTCCAGTTCAGTAAACGTTAAAATATTACTATATAGATACAGGTTTAGTATCTAAATTGCATTGACTTCGGCTACCGGACTACTATGCAATTGATAATCAGAATGTAAACTTTAAATATTTAAAATGCCCAGAACAAATTTCAATGAATTATTAGACGCAGGTGTACATTTCGGTCACCTCAGGAGAAAATGGAATCCGGCAATGGCTCCTTATATCTTTATGGAGCGTAACGGTATCCATATTATCGATCTTGAAAAAACAGAACAGAAAATTGAAGAAGCAGCATCTGCACTGAAGCAGATAGCAAAATCAGGCAAGAAGATTCTGTTTGTGGCAACAAAAAAACAGGCCAAGGATATCGTTGCTGAGAAAGTGAAGCAGGTAAATATGCCTTATGTCACCGAACGGTGGCCGGGTGGTATGCTCACCAATTTCCCCACCATCAGGAAAGCGGTAAAGAAGATGTCAGCTATAGATAAGATGGCAACGGACGGCACCTTCACCAATATGTCAAAAAGAGAAAAGCTGCAGATAACACGCCAGCGCGCCAAGCTTGAAAAGATGCTGGGCAGTATAGCCGACCTTACCAGGTTGCCTGCAGTTCTGTTCGTGGTTGATATAACAAAGGAATATATTGCCGTAAGAGAAGCTAAAAAGCTGGGGATACCTGTAATCGCAATGGTTGATACCAACTCGGATCCCAATGATGTGGATTTCCCCATACCGGCAAATGATGATGCCTCCAAATCAATATCCCTGATTGTGGATATCATGTGCAAAGCTGTTGAAGAAGGGCTGAACGAGAGAAAAACGGAAAAAGAAAAAGAATCGTCAGGCAAGGAGAAAAGAGTGGCCAAAGGAACAAAGGCACAGCCTAAAAGGGTAAGATCCGTGAAAGTTGAATCTTCTGATGAAGGTGAGACAATAACAACGGAAGCCTCCGGAACCAGCGAAGAGAAGCCAAAGGATGAAAGCGGTGAGACAAAAGAGGAGAAAGCAAAAGAAGAAAGCGTAAAACCAAAGGAAGAGAAGCCAAAGGAAGAGAGCGGTGAGACAAAAGAGGAGAAGACCGAAAACGAGTCAGGCAATAAATAGTTCAGAATATTTAAGAATAATAAACGTAAAAAATATATAAAATGGCTGCAATAAGTGCTGCTGAAGTGGCAAAACTCAGAAAAATGACAGGAGCAGGGATGATGGACTGTAAAAAAGCCCTGCAGGAAGCTGAAGGTAATTTTGATAAGGCTGTAGAAATAATCAGGAAAAAAGGCCAGGCTGTAGCCTCCAAGCGGGCTGACCGTGAGGCAGGTGAAGGAGTTGCACTGGCCGGGGTATCTGATGATGGCAGATTCGGTGCTATAATAGTTCTTAACTGCGAAACTGATTTCGTGGCCAAGAATGCCGATTTTGAAAAACTGGCAAATGACATACTGGACAAGGCCCTGGAAAACAAACCCGCAAGCCTTGATGAGCTGAAGAGTATTAAACTCGGTGACCAGACAATAGAAGAAAAGGTTATTGAACAGATAGGGGTAATAGGAGAGAAACTGGAATTATCTTATTACGACTTTATAAAAGCCGAATATGTTCATCCTTATATCCACCCTGGCAATAAGCTGGCTACCATAGCAGGCTTTAACAAATCCGGACTGGATCCACAGGTGTATAAAGACATTGCCATGCAAATAGCGGCAATGAACCCGGTGGCTGTCGACAAGGATGATGTTAAACAGGAAGAAATAGATAAGGAGATAGAGATAGGTAAAGAGCAGGCGCGCCGTGAAGGCAAGCCGGATAACCTTCTCGAGAAAATAGCCATGGGTAAACTGGGCAAGTTCTTTAAAGAGAACACCCTTCTTAACCAGGATTATGTAAAAGACAGTAAACAAACTATCAAACAATTCCTTAATTCAGTTGATAAGGACCTTACCGTAACCGGTTTCAAAAGGTACACACTGAACAATTAAGTTATATGTAGCTGCTGGTTCAGATAAACGTATCCTTGTTTGATAGGTGCACTCTGAACTATTAAGCGGCAGAACTGAATAATACACCTGAAAGCTGCCGGCCCGCATGGTCAGCAGCTTTTTTTTATTAAACAAGCCCAATTGACCGCAAACACCAACAGAACCTCTCTACCGGAGGCCAGCATGGTCAGCAGCATTTTTTTACCAACCAAGTATATAGGCAAACATAAGCGGAGCCACAATAGTGGCATCAGATTCTATAATGAACCTGGGTGTTGAGGCAGACAGCTTACCCCATGTAATCTTCTCATTGGGCACCGCACCCGAATAGGAGCCGTAGCTGGTTGTTGAATCGCTTATCTGACAGAAATATGACCAGGCGGGAGTATCCTCGAGTCCCAGGTCCTGCTGCAACATCGGTACAACACAAATAGGGAAATCTCCGGCAATACCCCCTCCTACCTGGAAAAAACCGGTGTCTTTATCCTGATTATCGCGGTACCAGTCTGCCAGGAACATCATATATTCAATACCTGAACGGGTAATAGATGGGGCATACAAGCCCCTCATGCAGTGTGATGCAAAAAAATTACCACAGGTTGAATCTTCCCAGCCCGGGACTATCACCGGGATATCTTTCTCGGTGGCCGCCAGCAGCCATGAATCAGCAGGGTCGGCCTCATAATACTGCTCCAGCTCACCACTCCTGAGGATATTATAAAAATATTCATGCGGAAAATACCTTTCCCCCTTGCGTCCCGCCTCTTTCCATGCACTCATAAGATGCTTCTCTATCCTCCTCATAGCCTCCTCCTCAGGTATGCAGGTATCAGTCACCCTGTTAAAATGATTCTCCAGCAGCTTCGTTTCATCTTCAGCACTGAGATAACGGTATTCCGGTATCCTTTTATAATGGCTGTGGGCAACAAGGTTAAATACATCCTCTTCAAGATTAGCCCCCGTACAGGCAATGATATGAACCTTGTCGCGCCGTATCATCTCAGCCAGTGACCTGCCCAGCTCTGCCGTGCTCATGGCACCTGCCAGGGTTATCATCATACGGGCGCCTGCAGCCAGCTGCTCATTATATGCCCTGGAAGCATCAAGCAGGCTGGCAGCATTGAAATGCCTGTAATGCTCTTCAATAAACTTACTTACCGGTCCTTTATCCATAATATTTATAGCTTAACATTTTATAATACAGCTTCACCAGCATAAAAGCATCGGCCCGCCGGTTTTCCTGCGGGGCAAACTCAACAATATCAAAGCCCCTTACACTGGAAGCCGCGAACACACGCCTCAGCATTTTAATAACCTGGTACCATGTCATGCCCCCCGGCTCAGGGGTGCCTGTTGATGGCATAACAGAAGGATCAAAAACATCAACATCAAGACTTATATACACATTCTCCCCCAGAAGGGATATAACCCTGTCTATCCAGTCATCATTATCCTGCATATCCCGCGCATAAACACATCGTGAAGGATCAAAAAAATCCAGTTCACTGCTATCCATACTCCTGATGCCAGCCTGTATAAGCCTGGTGTTCGGGGAGGCATCATGCATTGCACAGGCATGGTTATAAGCCGACTCATGGTACTCAGGCCTCAGGTCTGTGTGGGCATCAAGCTGCAACACCGTCAGGTCCTTATACTTCTCGTAGAAGGCTTTTATTATGCCAATGCTCACCGAATGTTCGCCGCCTATGAAAGTAAGAAATTTATCATGCCTTAGAAGCTCTTTTGTTTTGCTGTATATCTGCCGGAAGACCTCTTCCGGATCCCCTGCCAGCCTGAGCTCAGGCAATATATGTATACCTTTCCTGTACACCTCCGAACCGGTCTCAATATCATACAGCTCCATATGTTCCGATGCCTCCATTAATGCCCCGAAGGCCTTATCGGCGCCCTTGCCCCAGGTGCTGGTGCCATCATAGGGACATGACTGCAGCAGTATTCCGGAATCCTCAAAGCCCGAATACTCTTCTTCTATCTTACCAAAAGTCATCATCATTTTTCTATATAACCAAGTATATTAAGCATATCATCCACGGTCTGTTCATTCCTGTAGACATAATCCCTGAAATTACCTGTTGAATCCCGGTCAATAATAACATGCCTGGGTGCGGGTATAAGACAGTGCTTAATGCCACCGTAACCGCTTAGCGAATCCTGATAAGCCCCGGTATGGAAGAAACCTATATAGAGAGGCTCCTTATCAGTGTCAGAATATTCCGGCAGTAATATCTGCTGGTTAAAATCCTCTGAATTATAATAGTCTGAATGATCGCAACTTATCCCTCCTATATTAACCCTGGTATATTCATTATTCCATTTATTAACCGGCAGCAGGATAAATTTCTCATGCATTGACCATGCATCGGGAATGGTATTCATTAGGCTGTTATCTACTATATACCATAATTCATTATCGTTTTGCTGTTTCTGCTCAAGCACCTTGAATATTATGGCCCCGCTCTCGCCTACCGTGAACTTTCCGAATTCAGTGTAAATATCAGGCTCATTGATTCCTGCATTAACACATGTCTCTTTGATATTCCTCACTATCTCAAGTATCATATATTCATAATCATACTCAAAACCAAGATGGTTACGGATGGGAAAGCCTCCGCCAAGGTTTAGGGAGTCCAGGCATTCCGATTCTTTCTTAAGCTCAACATACAGCTTTAAGGCCTTATGAAACTCGCCCCAGTAATACAGGCTGTCCTTTATACCCGAGTCAACAAAGAAATGGAGCATCTTAAGTTCAAACCGGGGATTGTCCTTTATCTTTGTCCTGTAAAAATCCATCACCCCGGAATATGGCAGTCCCAGTCTTGATGTGTAATAGCTCGACTGCGGCTCCTCATCAATGGCCATACGTATGCCTATCTTTATCCTGCTATCCCCCAGCTCCTTGCTTATCCTGTCAAGCTCCTCCCCGCTGTCAAGTATTATTACCGAGTTTGAAAAACCGCTGTTTTGCAGTTTAATTATCTTTTTAATGTACTCCGGGCTCTTATACCCGTTATGGATAATTATTCTTTCCCTGTCAATCTCACCATCCTTATAGAGTCTCTCTATCAGGTCAATATCAAATGAGGATGATGTTTCAAGGTTAACATTATGCCTTAATGCAGCGCCAACAACATGGTGAAAATGGCAGCATTTGGTGCAGTAACAGAAATGATATGCCCCCTTATAACCCGTTTTTTTGATAGCCCTGTTGAACAGGTTTCTCGACTTCTTTATCTGGTCTCCTATCCTTGGAAGGTACATTAACCTGAAAGGAGTACCGTATTTTTCAATCAGGTATTTAAGCGATACACCATAGAAAGTGAGATAACCGTCAATAAGATCAAAGCCCTCCTGGGGGAAATAATATGTCTGCTCTACAAGGTTGAAATATGTGTTTTTCATTCGCTCATTTAATGACTGACATGAAAGTTAAGAATAAGCCGCTAATCAATTACAAAGAAATACAAATTTTCATTTCACTGTTACACTCACAGCTATTATTCCAATATAAATAATTATCATTAAAATTACTATTTTTGATCTTTTGCCGGTCTTAATCTCAATCTAAAATTATTACTAACAGCAGACAGGCAATGAGATGATTAAGATATCAGCAATTAGCACAGTAAAACAAAAGACATCAGGCACGCAATGAGATCATTAAGATACCGGCAATTAGCAAATCAGAAACCGTTATCAGCATAGCGGCATGGTTAACAGGATTAAAAAATAAGAACTTGTGAAATATAAAAGAATAGTACTTAAACTAAGCGGTGAATCACTGCAGGGAAATGACAAGCACGGCATTGACAACAGGATGCTTGAATATTACAGCAGCCAGGTCGGACAGCTCGCAGACCGTGGTATTGAAACAGGCATTGTGATAGGAGGCGGTAATATCTTCAGGGGATTCAAAGGTGCGGAAGAAGGTTTCGACAGGATGAAAGGCGACCAGATGGGTATGCTGGCAACAGTTATCAACAGCCTTGCACTGGCAAGCAGGCTGAATGCTGACGGCTATAAGGCAAAAGTCTTTACATCCATAAGAATGGAGCCGGTAGGTGTGCTGTATAACAGGGATAAGGTGCTTGATAATATGAAGCAGGGTGTTATATGCATACTGGCAGGAGGCACCGGCAATCCTTTCTTTACCACCGATACAGCTGCCGCACTGAGGGCAGTTGAAACAGGCTGTGATGCCCTTCTCAAAGGAACAAGGGTAGACGGGGTCTATACCGAAGACCCCGAGAAATCTGATAAGGCTGAAAAATATGACAGTATATCTTTCGCACAGGTAATAGCCAAACAGCTGAAAGTGATGGATCAGACAGCTTTTACTATGTGCCGCGAGAATAATATGCCAATAATAGTTTTTAATATAAACAAGCCGGGGGCCCTGCTTAATGTGCTTAAAGGGGAAAAAGCAGGCACTATTGTTAAATAGAAGCTGAAAGCAGGTTTTTACATATTTTTTTTAAATTTGCTGAAAAGCAAACAATCATAACCTTAAAACTAACGGTATGAATGAAGAGATAGAAATTATAATGGAAGAAACCACCGAAAGAATGGAGGGAGCCATTAACCACCTTGAAGCAGAACTGTCAAAGCTAAGGGCAGGAAAAGCAACACCTACCCTGCTGGATGGCATTACAGTTGACTATTACGGTGTTAACACACCACTCAACCAGGTGTCAAACATAAATACACCGGATGCCAAATCAGTTATTGTTCAACCATGGGAAAAAACAATGCTGGGTCCCATAGAAAAAGCTATTCTTGCAGCAAATATCGGTCTGACACCCATCAATAACGGTGAGATTATAAGGATCAATGTGCCTCCGCTGACAGAAGAAAGAAGGACACAACTGGTTAAAATGGTTAAGAACGAGGGTGAATCGGCTAAAATAAGTATACGTAACTCACGTAAATGGGCCAATGATGAGCTTAAAAAGCTTCTCAAGGAAGGACTGCCTGAAGACGATGAAAAAACCGCCGAGGATAATGTGCAGGAACTGACAAATAAATACATTGAAAAGGTTGATGAGGTAGTAGAGGCCAAAGAAACTGATATAATGACTGTCTGATAAATATCTGTTTTCTGCCGGCAGCTGACACCGCTGTACAGATCAGCGCAGAAGTCTGTATTCAAACATCTTTTTATGGCTCAGATACCTGCACAATTTTAAGATGCATTTCACACTGGATTACATTTCCGGAAAATCATTAAACACATAGGGTATATTGATGATAAACGGTCGTATAAGTGAAAGCATTTTTAAATTAAGTATAACAAAAAAATAAAAGCCATGAAAAGATTTATTGATATTACAATGATTGCGCTGATGCTGTTTACAATTATATCACTCGCCACTGCATCGGCAGCAGACAACACCGTGGTTAACGTAAAGGATCAGCAAACATACGTTACTGTAAAGGGAAAGGTTGTTGATAATGAAACAGGCGAACCCCTGATATTTGCTACTATCGCTGTTAAAGGGACCAATATTGCAACCGTATCCAATATTGACGGCGAATTTCTCCTTAAAATTAATGAGAAGCTTGATAACCCTTATATAGAAGTGATGTATATAGGTTATATGAATAAGGAGATACCCCTGGCCAATCTCTCAACAGGCGACACCGAGAATGTTATAGACATGAGACCGGCAGTCATACCTATCGCAGAGGTTGTGGTAAAACCAATTACAGGCGAGGAGGTAATTGAAGAGGTGATAAGAAATGTAGGAAATAACTATCCGGATGAGCCTAACCTGATGACCGCTTTTTACCGCGAGACAATAAAGAAAAACAGGAATTATGTATCTATTGCCGAAGCGGTGGTGGAAGTGTTTAAAGCACCTTATAATAATGACTTCCGCTTTGATGCAGCTCGCATCTACAAGGGCCGTAAAAATATCGAAACATCAAAGATAGATACCGTACTATTCCGCCTGCAGGGAGGACCGGCCACAAGCCTTCAGCTCGATATAGTAAAGAACCCATGGAGCATACTTACCTCTGATGCCTTGGAATCATATAACTACACTCTTGAAAATATTGTGGTTATAGATGAGAAGCCGCATTATGTGATTGAGTTTTCACAGATTGAAAATATGGAGATCCCCCTTTTCCAGGGTAAACTGTTCGTTGATATAGACAACTATGCCGTTACTGAGGCTGAATTCAGTATTAATCTTGAGGATAAAGACCGCGCAGCTTCAATATTCGTACGCAAGAAGCCCCTCGGCATGAAGGTTACACCCGAGTCGACCAGCTACAGGGTTAAATTCCGCGAATCGGACGGACTCTACCACTTTGCCTATGCAAGGGCCGAGGTTGAATTTAAGGTTAACTGGGATAAGAAACTGTTTAATAAAACATACATCACTATGTCAGAAATAGCTATTACTGACAGGACTGAGGAAGAAGTTATTAAATTTGCCTCCAGGGAAAGAATCAGGAAAGGTGATATCTTTACAGAAGAATTGAGTGCTTTCAGTGATCCTGACTTCTGGGGTAATTATAATGTTATTGAACCTGACCAGAGCATTGAGTCGGCTATAAGCAAGCTTGGACGCAAATCATGGTGGAACAGATAAGATAAGAAGTCCTGAAAATAATGGCAGCTGACAAACAAATTGTAAGAAGGATAAGGAACGGGGATATCAAAGAATTTGAAACCCTGTTCCGTTCTTCCTATAATGCACTGGTTGCCTATGCCCGGACTATCCTGAAAGATACGGATACCTCGGAAGAAATTGTACAGGAACTGTTTTATGTGTTGTGGCGCGACAGGGAGAAAATAGAAATAAAAACATCTGTCAATGCCTATCTCTTCCGCTCAGTATATAACAGGTGTATGCACCATATGGATCATAAAAAGGTGATGATAAAACATGAAAACGAGGTAAAGAAAAATCTGCAAAGAAATTCCGGTGACCCTGAAGATGAAATATATTATAAGGAACTGCACGAAAAAGTGGCAGGCATAATTGAAAGGCTGCCCGGACGATGTGCAAAGATATTTTGTATGAGCCGCTTTGACGGACTTAAATATGCAGAGATAGCAAAAGAAATGTCCATATCTGTCAAAACAGTAGAGGCAAACATGAGTAAAGCATTAAAAGAGTTCAGAAAAGAATTATCAGCATAAAGATGAAAGCAAAAGAAAAAAATAATAATAACGGCCTCAGGGAAAGAATGATAGCGGAGGATTTTCTTTCCGGACAGGATCAGTCAGCTCAGAAATACTGGAAAGAAATGGATGAGATAAAAGAAAAAAGTGAAAAGGCAGATGTTGATAAGGCATGGGAGAAGCTTTATAACAGGCTTGACAGTGATAAACTCATCAAAGGAGCGAAACGTAATATCCTCACTGAGCCTGCATTCAGGATTGCCGCATCAATAATCCTTATTATAGGTCTTTCGTTAACAGGCATATATTACCTGGCGGAAGGCTTTGGCAACGATAAAACCACGGTTATAACTGCAGGTGCTGACCACAAAAATGTAAGGGTTGACCTGCCTGACGGGAGCGTGGCTTTCCTTAACAGGGAGTCAAGCCTGGAATATCCTCACCGCTTTGGCAAGAAAAACAGGACGGTAAAACTGGAGGGAGAAGCATTCTTTGATATAGGCCATGAGGCAGACAGGCCTTTTATTATCGATGCCGGTAAGGCAAATATAAAGGTGCTCGGAACATCCTTTAACGTTAATACAAAGAATAACAGGGTGGAGGTATTTGTTACGGAGGGCAAAGTGATGCTTGAAAGTGCTGATAAGCTTAACTCTTTAACCATTGAACCGGGTGATATAGGATCAGCCACTGATAATTCAGCTTCTAAAGACATAAATATTGATCCCAACTACCTGTCATGGAAAACAGAAATACTGAAATTTGACGGTGATAGTCTGGGTAAAGTGTTCTCAGACCTGCAAAAGGTGTATAACATAGATATTGAACTGGAGGATGAGGACATAAATGAAAGAAGGCTTACATCAACATCCATCTTTAATAAACAATCACCGGAAACAATAATACGTATTATTTGTACTACCTTCAGCCTTGAATATGATAAGCAAGAAAACGTTTTTTACCTGTATACTAATTAAAGGTTGAATATTTGAATGGATGTATTAAACCATGTCAAACAAAATAATACACCGAAGAAGATTGTTATAACCCTTATCCTTATAACAGGCTTTGTCTTTGCCACGGCACAGGAGAATAATGTTCTCGAAAGAAGGCTCACACTCCGGCTGAATGATGTCAGCATCTCAAATATCCTTAAAACCATATCCCGCCGCACAGGTTACCATTTCACCTACGACACCGACCTTATTGAACCCGGCAGGGTCAGCTCTGTCAGGATGACTGACAGGCCACTTAAAAACATCCTTGACAGTATCTTTTATGACAGGGACCTTAACTATTCAATCATTGATAATCATATAATAATATACCACTCTGAAAGCGATTCAGCACCCCTTATAAGGGAAGAAGGCAGAGAGCCTGTTTATAAGCTATCAGGGACAGTCACCGATGCCGGCAATGGGCAAGCCCTGCCCTATGCAAGTATAGGCATTAAATCCAGGGGGAAAGGTACCATCTCAAATTACGAGGGAGAATTTGACCTTAACCTGCCAGGGGATTTTCTTGATGATACCCTTATCATATCATATATGGGATTCTACAATCGTATGATACCCGTTAACCAGGCTATAAACAGCCACTATAATATTGAGCTCACGAGGAAATATGTTCCCATACCCGAGGTAATAATTAAGAACCGCCAAGCCCTGGAACTGATAAGACATGCAAAAAGGCAGATACCTGATAATTACGGCCGTAACCCGGCACAATTGACTGCTTTTTACCGTGAATCAGTGTCAAAAAAGGACAAAATTCTTCTCTATTCCGAGGCTGTTCTCGAACTGTATAAAAGTTCATATACAGCCACCCTTCTGAACGACCAGATTAAAATATACAAGAGCCGTAAAATCAATAACCTGGATCAATCCGACACGCTCTCCTTTAAGCTTAGCTCAGGCCTCAACGGCTGTCTTGCGCTCGACGGGGTAAAAAACACCTTCGACTTTATCCGGGAGGATAATTTTGACGATTATGATTATACCATGACAGATATTGTCAATATCGGCGACGAGGCAGCCTATGTAA
This sequence comes from Bacteroidales bacterium, assembly GCA_041685495.1. Taxonomy (GTDB): domain Bacteria; phylum Bacteroidota; class Bacteroidia; order Bacteroidales; family VadinHA17; genus UBA9300. The sequence continues at coordinate 4,506 of JAWLFR010000047.1, read as the reverse complement.
TTGAATTCGAACAGAAGGAAACTGTCAATGATCTGGCTCTGCCCGAAGGTGTAATATATATCAATACTGGTAATTATGGCATACATGGAGCTGAGTTTGAGATTAACAGGGATCATATCCATAAACTGGAGAGAACGGTAATACAGCGAACGGCACGCGGATTCAGGGTCAAAGCACGCTCAATCCGGTACAGGGTCAATTACCGGTATATCAACGGCCGTTATTTCCTGAACCACGTAAGAGGGGATCTTGAATTTTTTGCAAGGAAAAAAGGCAGGCTTTTCGGAAGCGAATACAAGATATTCTTTGAGATGGCAGTTAACGATATCGATACAGTTGATGTTCAGCGCTTCGACAGGGAAGAACGGGCCCCGGTACATTCAATCTTCTCGGAGACCATAGACAGCTATGACCATGAATTCTGGGGTACAGATAATTTTGTGGCACCGGAAGAAAGTATAAGGGAAGCCCTGTCGAGAATAAATGCCCGCCTGGGTGAATACAGACAGGAATAACTCTTATAAATCCTGTACAGTTCCGGCAGACACCCGGAACCCTTTTACCTGGGCTTTTAATTATTTAATAACTCTCAAGAATCCTGTACAGCTCCGTCAGGTCAGGGGTCAGTATTATCTCGGTACGCCTGTTCTTCCTCCTTGCCTCAGCTGTTTTCGCATCCTCAACAGGCAGATGCTCACCCCTGCCTGCTGCCGTCAGCCGCCGGGGATTAATACCCGTGTTGTCAAGCAACACCCTTACAACGGTTGTGGCCCTCTTAACGCTTAAGTCCCAGTTATCCTGTATGGGTCCGCCCGAAGAGATATACGGGACATCATCGGTGTGACCCTCGATGGTTATCTGTATGTCAGGATTATTTTTCAATACAACAGCCAGCTTCTGCAGTGCATCACGGCCATTGGCATCAATATTATAACTTCCGGTGCGGAATAACAGTTTCTCTTCAAGAGAGACATATACCTTACCGTTCTTCATAGATACGGTAAGCCCTTCCCCTTCAAAACCAAACAGGGCATCCGACACCTTGTTCTTCAGGTCTTTCACTATCCTTGTCTGGTCTTCCAGTATCTGCTCCAGCTCACTGAGTCGCTCGTCCCTCTTCTCCAGCTCATAAGCCAGCTCATCAAGGGCAGCCCTTTTGGCCTCCATATTCATCTCCAGCTGACGCATCAGATCCTCCTTGTCCTGAAGATTCTCCTGGGCCTCCTGCAATTCCCTCAGCAGGCGTCTTGTCTCGGCAACATTACCACGTATAAGATCTTCCTGGGCTTTCTGCAGATCAGAATAACGATTGCTGATATCATTATATTCAGCCATAGCCTGGTCAAGCTCCTCCTGCAATGACTCCTTCTCCTGACCCATACCGGACAGCTCTTCCTCCAGTGACCTTATCTTTGCCTTCATCTCCCTGTTGCTCATAGAAAGATCAAGATTCTCCGTCTTTAGCTCATCCCGCTCATTCATATACTGAACACTCTTATCATGCAGGGTCTTGTATCTCCCCCCGGGAACACATGAAACAAAGGCAAAAACCGTTAAAAGAAAAAATATCTGGTATAATCTTATATTATTCATGGCAGTTCTTTTTTAAAGAATTAACAGTGGTCTGCGTTAACTTATTGTTTAATGAAGCAAATATATATCAATCACAAAAATAACAATTTCCCTCTTCCTGCATATAAACCATATGCTAATTATATTTATATCTTTATATCTTTGCAACAGCCCAATAATTATTAGCACAGTATAATGTACGATCTGCTTAACACGATTTCTTCCCCTGATGATCTGAAAAAACTTAAGCCCGAACAGCTGATCACATTGAGTAAAGAGCTGAGGGAGTTTATAATCGATATAGTCAGCTGCAATCCCGGCCATTTTGGAGCCAGCCTGGGGGTAGTGGAACTTACGGTTGCCCTGCATTATGTATATAATACACCCTATGACAGGATAATATGGGACGTGGGTCACCAGGCCTACGGGCACAAGATATTAACCGGGCGACGCGATAATTTCCATACCAACCGTAAATACAAAGGCATCAGCGGTTTCCCCAAGCGTGAAGAAAGTGAATATGATTCTTTTGGCGTGGGTCATTCATCAACATCCATATCCGCTGCACTGGGCATGGCCAAGGCAGCCAGGCAAAAAGGAGAAAAAAAGCAGATAGTAGCTGTGATAGGCGACGGGGCCATGACTGCCGGCATGGCTTTCGAGGGACTCAATAATGCAGGTTCTGAAAACTCCGATATCCTGGTTATCCTGAATGATAATAATATTGCTATAGACCCCAGTGTGGGAGCACTGAAGGAATACCTGCTTGACGTTACAACCAGCAAGACATATAATAAGTTCAAGGATGAAGTATGGCATATCCTGGGTATGATAAGTAAGCTGGGGCCCAATGCCCAGTCTCTGGCCAGCAAGCTGGAGACAGGCATAAAGAGCACCATCCTTAAACATTCGAACCTGTTTGAAGCCATGAACTTCAGGTATTTCGGGCCGGTGGATGGTCATGATGTACTGCACCTGGCAAGGGTGCTTGAAGACATGAAGAGGATACCCGGACCCAAGCTTCTGCATTGCATAACAAAAAAAGGCAAGGGTTTCCGTCAGGCTGAGCTTAACCAGACAAAATTCCATGCACCCGGACTCTTTGACAGGATAACGGGTGAGATAACAGCATCTGATGACAGCAAAAAGCCGCCGCGCTTTCAGGATGTATTCGGGCATACCGCTCTTGAACTGGCCAAACAGAATGATAAGATCGTGGCTGTTACACCGGCCATGCCTACAGGCTGTTCACTGAATATCATGATGGAAGAAATGCCGGACAGGGCATTCGATGTGGGTATAGCCGAACAGCATGCTGTTACCTTTTCAGCAGGTATGGCTGCTGAAGGGATGATACCCTTCTGCAATATATATTCCACCTTTATGCAGAGAGCCTATGACCAGGTAATACATGATGTGGCACTGCAGAAGCTGCATGTGGTTTTCTGTCTCGACAGGGGGGGACTGGTAGGTGCCGACGGGGCAACACACCACGGCTTCTTTGACCTCTCATATATGCGTACACTGCCGAACATGGTGGTATCAGCACCTATGGATGAGATAGAGCTGCGCAACCTTATGTACAGCTCACAGCTGGAAAAAAACAGGGGCCCCTTCAGCATACGCTACCCACGTGGGGTGGGACTGTTTGCAGACTGGCAAAAGCCATTCGAGGAGATACCCGTAGGTAAAGCCAGGCAAATGGCCGAAGGAGAAAAAGTAGCGGTGCTGACAATAGGTTATCCCGGTAACGGGGCACTGCGTGCCGTTAAAAGGCTGGCAAAGGAAGATATCATAGTCAGCCATTATGATATGCGCTTTGTGCAGCCCCTGGATGAAGAAGTGCTGCATGATGTACTGAAAAAACATAAGGCTATTATCACAGTGGAAGACGGGATGATAAAAGGCGGCTTCGGATCAGCCATACTTGAGTTTATGGCCGATAATAATTATAATGCCACAGTCAGGAGGCTTGGAATACCCGACTACTTCATTGAACAGGGAACACAAATAGAGCTGAAAAAGGAATGTGGCTTCGATACTGACAGCATTTATAACAAAATAAAGGAAACATTACTCTCTTTATAGGTGTTTATTAAGAGAATACAAAAATTATGCTTATCTTGCACCCATTAAACAAATACACATTATGAACAAAGGAACAGTAAAATTTTTCAACGAGTCCAAGGGATTCGGATTTATTAAAGACGCAGATTCCTCAGAGGAATATTTTGTACACTCTTCAGGATTATTGGATAATATCCGTGAAGATGATGAAGTGACTTTCGAATTAAAAGAAGGTAAAAAAGGATTAAATGCAGTAAACGTAAAGCTTGCTTAACTGAACTGATACATTTTAACACCTTTAATCAAAATCCCGCCGAAAAGCGGGATTTTTTTTATGAATATTTTTCAGGGACCTGGCAACTTAAATTCTTCCGGGCTGCCTCTTTACAACTCCTTCAGATGCTTCTCCAGGTAATCCGTATACTGCCGCATCAGCAGCATATAGGTTGTCATATCTGTTGCCAGTCCGTGTGCCCCCGGCGGGTATATTTTAAGGTCAAAGTCCTTTCCCGCCATATTAAATGCATTGACCAGCTGGAAGGTATGCTGGGGGTGTACATTCTCATCCAGCAGTGAATGGGCCAGCAGGAGATGACCTTCCAGGTTTGCCGCATGTGTTATTACCGCACTCTGCTTATACCCTTCCGCATTATCATCCATCAGTCCCATATACCTCTCCGTAAGTATACAGTCATAATACAGGTGGTCGGTGACCGGGGCGGCGGTAACCGACACCCTGAAGACACCCGGGTGCGTCAGCATGGTGTAGCTGGATGTATATCCGCCGTAGCTGTGGCCGCGTATGGCCATATTATCACCGTCAACCCAGGGTTTTGAAGCCAGGTATCCGGCCGTCTCAACAAAGTC
>JAWLFR010000046.1:0-16623 GCA_041685495.1 Bacteroidales bacterium | reverse complement strand
GCAATGCTGAGTAAACACTGTAGCAGGTAAACAGGAAAGCCCGCACCTACCTTGTGTGGCGCAGTATCTTGCTGTACAGATCCCTGGGTTTGAAAGGCTTCAGGATGTAATCATTGATGTTCAGCTTTTCGATCTTTGCTTCATGTTCGGACATAATAGCTGCCGTAAGAGCTATAACGGGCAGATCCCTTATATCCGGGTCATCTGAGTTCCTGATAATCTCAATAGCCTCAATACCATCCATCTCGGGCATATGCAGGTCCATCAGTATCAGGTCATACTTATTATCCCTGATATAGTCGAGGGCTATCTTCCCGTTCTCTGCATGTGTTACATTAATCTCCCACTTTGTCAGAAATTTATTGGCTACAAAGAAATTGATCTTATTGTCCTCAGCTATAAGTATGTTTTTGCCTTTTAACTCATCCCAGCGCTGATCCTTTTCTCCGTTATCCCTGGTCCGCTCTTCGTCCGTGGCTATCAGGAAATCCAGGCTGAAAAAAAAGTTTGAACCTACATCTGGCTGACTTTCCACATCAAGGGATCCTCCCTGCAGCTCTACCAGCTTCTTGCTTATCGACAATCCAAGACCTGTGCCTCCGAATTTCCTGGTTGTGTCATCGGAAGCCTGTCTGAAGCTTTCGAAGATGACTGATTGCCTGTCGTGCGGAATACCTATGCCGGTATCCCTGACATTGAATTTTAGCTTTATCTCATTACCTGACCTTGATACCTCTTTAACACCCATCTCAATAGTCCCTTCAGATGTGAACTTCACGGCATTTGACAACAGGTTGGATAATATCTGGTTAAGTCTTATGGGATCACCGATAAGGTTGTGTGGTATCTTTTTATCTAAGCTCAGTATAAATTCCAGGTCCCTTGTTTCAGTACGGAATGAATATGAACGTTTCAGGTCATTTATAAACTCGAATATGTCAAATTTTGTTTTTTCAAAACTGATGCTCCCGGCTTCCATCTTGGTATAATCGAGTACGTCGTTGACAAGGGTAAGTAAATGATCGGCCGAAAAACGTAATGTTTTGACATACTCCATCTGGTCCGGACGGGGCTCACCCTGGAGCAAGAGGTTACTGATGCCAATTACCTCATTCAGGGGTGTGCGTATCTCGTGGCTCATAGTCGACATAAACTGCTGTTTAAGTCGCCCCGCTTCTTCAGCTTTACGCCTTTCAGCTATCAGGTTATTAAGCATTCGCTTACGCTGTATTGCCAGAGCTATCTGGTTACCAATAAGGTGGAGCAGGCGCAGGTCATCGTTGGTAAAGGCCTCTTCATCATAATAATCCTGCAATACCATTGCACCTATTACTTCGTTACCCGTGCTCAGGGGCACCCCCAGCCATAATTTACATGGCGTACCGATCAGTGCTATCTCGCCTTTTTGCTCCAGTTCATCTATATCAGCCATCTTCAGAAGAACTGGCCTGTTCTCCTTTATCAGCCATCCCGTCATGGTGTTTTTTACCGGTACCTCTTCAAAATAATCCTTCTCATCCTGGTAGTATGGAAGTGACAGTGTCTGTGATTCTTTATTGTACAGGACAATATAAAAATTCTTTATATCCCAGATTTTACTTATCTCTTCCTTTATATTATTGAATATATCGGAAAATTCAGTCATGGTAAGAGCTGCTGCCGATATATTATATATCACTGATTTTGTGTCGTCGTCCTTTTTCCGGCCTGACATATTGCGGTAAATAGCAAATAATGAACTTATTTTACCGTCAATCACTGCAGGTTGTACCATCATAGAAACATATAACTTCTTGCCGTATTTGTTAACCCTGTATGTTTCTGTCTTTATATATGTCTCTGACTTTATGCCTTCGTCATCGGCAATTTTTTTTGTAAAACTAACAGCTTCATTTTTTAGTTCATCCGGAACAATCAACTCATCAATATTCTTTCCCAGGGCCTCTTCCTTTGTATAGCCGAACTGCCTGGTAAACTCCTTGTTTATCCTTTCAACAGTGCCGTCCTTTGCTGTTTGTACAATGCTTTCGGGAGTAAGATCAATAAGTGTTTCAAGCAATACCTTCTCTTTCAGCAGATCTTCGATATCAAAACTACTGTTCTTTTGTTCCTCTTTAAGCTTTTCGAGGCGGGAGATCCTGTCCCTCAACTCGGCATTTTCCCTTATCAGATCCCCTGTTTTATCTTTTGTTGCCATACAGTCAAATTTACTTATAATTCTTTCTACGGCTGTAATATTTACAATATTTACTTATGCCACATTCATCACATAAAGGGTTTCTGGACTTGCATACATACCTTCCGTGCAGTATAAGCCAGTGATGTGCAAGCGGAATCAGCTTTTCGGGTATATTGGATACAAGCTGTTTTTCAGCTGCCAGGGCAGTTTTGGCATTGTCTGTCAGTCCTGTTCGTGCCGACACCCTGAACACATGGGTGTCGACGGCCATGGCAGGCTTATTATATATCACTGAAGCAATAACATTGGCTGTTTTACGGCCAACACCCGGAAGCCTTTGAAGCTCATCGATATCCGAAGGCACGGTATTATTGAACTCCCTTACAAGTATTTCCGACATCTCCTTAAGGTATCTGGACTTATTATTCGGGTATGAACAGGATTTAATATATTCGTAAATCTCTTCGATACCGGCTGATGCCATATCACCTGCTGCCGGAAAACGCCTGAACAACTCCTTTGTTATGATATTAACCCGTTTATCGGTGCACTGGGCTGACAATATCACTGCAACGATAAGCTCATATGGACTGGTATAGATAAGTTCAGTTTCTGCAACAGGCCTGTTCTCAAGAAAATATTCTATTATGCCCTTATATCTTTCTGCTCTTTTCATATTGCTGAATGCAATAATACATAATACCGTCAAAAATATTAAGGAAAATAAAAAATTATAAATTAAATGTTTGCATTTAAATAAAACAAACTTACATTTGTCATCAAATAAATGCATGATGACAACTGCGAATAACTATTTTTTCTACTACTATTATTACTTAAGTAATTAAGGTAGGAGGGATATATTCGTATAATAAATAACTGATGTTGGCCCCTCCGCGAGGGGCCTTTTTTATTTTATACATATGGTACAGGCAGCAAACAGGACAAAACAGGTAAGAGAGTACTACTTCTCGGTTAAGATGGACCTTATCCGTAAAATGATCGCCGCTGGTGATGATATAATTAACCTGGCTATTGGGAATCCGGATATTGCCCCGCCTGCCGAGGTGATCAGGGTCCTGGCAGACAATGTATATGAGCAGGGTGTCCATGGTTACCAGCCTTACCGGGGTATAAAAGAGCTGAGAAATGCCATTTCAGCCTGGTATATGAAATATTTTGGAGTAGATATTGATCCCGATAGCCAGGTGCTGCCGCTGATAGGATCAAAAGAGGGTATTATGCATATCAGTATGGCTTACCTGAACAGGGGAGATGCAGTACTGATTCCCGATCCCGGATATCCTGCTTATGCAGCAGCAGCAGGATTATGTGGTGCCAGGAGTGTTTATTATGACCTGAACAGTGATAATAACTGGCTTCCTGACCTGGAAAATATTGAACATAAGGACATGCAGGGGCTTAAACTGATGTGGATTAATTATCCGAATATGCCATCCGGACAGACTGCCACTGAGGAAAAATTCAGGGAAATTGTTCTCTTTGCCCGCAAGCATAATATACTGGTTGTCAATGATAATCCTTATAGTTTTATACTTAATGATAATCATCTCAGCCTGCTTTCCGCGGATATGAACTTTGATAATGTGCTTGAGCTTAATTCATTGAGCAAGTCCTATAATATGGCAGGGTGGAGAACAGGCATGCTCGTGGGACATGCTGATCATATAAATAATGTATTAAGGATTAAGAGCAATATGGATTCGGGTATGTTCCTGCCTGTACAGAAAGCTGCTGTAAAAGCTTTGCAGATGGATGAATCATGGTATAATGAGTTAAATACTATTTACAGGAGGAGACAGGAACTGGTATATGAACTGTTGTCTGCATACGGATGTAAAACCAGTGCCGGTCAGTCAGGTATGTTCCTCTGGTCTGAGATACCCGCCGGTTTTGCTGATTCATATGAGTTTTCAGACTACTGCCTTAAGCGGCATCATCTGTTTATTGCCCCCGGACTGGTGTTCGGGGCTAACGGTCAGAAGTATATAAGAACATCCTTATGTGTTAAGGAATCAAGAATTAAAGAAGCTATAGAACGAATTATATAAAGAAACCAGCATGAACCAGGCGAAAAGCTATTATTAAGATGGTGAGCCGGCTGGCCTTATGGCGTTATTAATACAGCAATTAATACAGTAAACAAATGAACATATGAAAGATAAACTGCATCTCAAGGAAAACGGTCTTTTCGGGAAAGAGAAAAAACCACTGGTTATTTCAGGTCCCTGCAGCGCGGAATCGGAGGAACAGGTGCTTGAGACGGCCCGGGGACTGGCCGGCATGGGTGTTAAAATATTCAGGGCGGGGATATGGAAGCCCAGGACAAGGCCCGGCACCTTTGAAGGCATGGGGTCGGTAGCCCTGCCGTGGATGAAAAGGGTAAAAGAGGAAACGGGCATGCTGACGGCCACCGAGGTGGCCAATGTGTGGCATGTTAAAGAAGCCCTGAAACATGAAATTGATATACTATGGATAGGAGCACGCACCGTGGCCAACCCTTTTGCCGTACAGGAACTGGCTGACAGTCTGAGGGGACTCGATATACCCGTTTTTATCAAGAATCCAGTTAATCCCGATATAGAACTCTGGATAGGTGCGCTGGAAAGGATGAATAAGTCGGGTATAAAGAAGCTGGCTGCCATACACCGCGGCTTCAGCAATTACGGCAATTCACCATACAGAAATATGCCCCAGTGGGAGATACCGGTGGAGCTTAAGCGAAGGATACCCGGACTGCCTATAATTACCGACCCGAGCCATATCTGCGGGAACAGGGAACTGCTGTTCAGTATATCACAGACTGCTATGGACCTGGATTTTGACGGTCTGTTTATAGAATCACATCATATGCCGGAAAATGCCCTGAGTGATAAAAGCCAGCAGATAACACCACTGCAGCTGGATCAATTGCTTTCATCTCTTATATGCCGTAAGTCAGAAATAGATAATACGATGCATATGGAGGAGCTGGCAGAATTCCGAAGACAGATAGACCAGTGGGACGCCGAACTGATAAGGGTGCTGGGAAACAGGATGTCTATATCGGAAAAAATAGGCAATTACAAGAAAAAGGAGAATATTACTATCCTGCAGACGGGCCGCTGGTCCGAGATACTTGAGGACCGCCTGAAGAATGCCCGGCATGCAGGTCTCAGTGAAGGCTTTATAACACAGGTATTCAAACATATCCACCAGGAATCCATCAGTTTTCAGAACAGGGTGATGAATAAATAAATATCGTTTACCTTTAGTGAATAAAATAAAGCGGATGACAAAAAAAGAGATAATCTGTAAAAACTTCAGCTCACGCATATGCATGGGCAATGCATGGAGTCTGCTTCCTTCATTGCTGCCGGATAAGGATGTAATTATTATTACCGATATTAATGTTAGCGGCCTTTATGGTGATAATTTTCCTGAATACCCTGTTATCACAATTGGCACCGGTGAAGCCGTCAAGGAATTTGATACCGTGGAAACTATTATCAAACATCTCCTGGCAATGGGAGCTGACAGGTCATCATTTTTGCTTGGCATTGGCGGAGGGGTGGTATGTGATATTACGGGTTTTGTGGCTTCAATATTTATGAGGGGACTGGAATTTGGTTTTATATCCACTACATTACTTTCGCAGGTAGATGCCAGTACAGGGGGTAAAAACGGTGTTAATGTAAATGGAATAAAGAATATTATTGGATGTTTTAATCACCCAGCATTTGTTATCTGTGATACAGCCATGCTCGAAACACTGTCTGATGAGGACTATATCTCAGGCATGGGTGAACTGCTTAAGCATGCACTGATACGTGATCGTGAATTATTTGAGACCATGGAAGAAAATACCGGCCTTCTGCGGTCAAGAGAACCCGGACTGCTGGAAGAACTGGTTTTCAGGTCTGTTGAGATAAAATCATCCATCGTGGAAAACGATGAAAGGGAGCAGGGGGAGAGAAGGCTTCTGAATTTCGGACACACCCTCGGTCATGCCATAGAAACTGCCACAGGACTCAGTCATGGTAGGTCAATAGCTGCCGGCATGATGGTGGCAGCGGAGATATCTCATGACGAAGGCATGCTGGAAAAGGAGGATGTGGAAAGGATCCGGGAGCTAATGAAGAACCTGGGGCTGCTGCCAGGGATAAATATCAGCCGGCCGGATATTCTGGATAAGATACAGGCAGACAAGAAAAAAGAAGGCAGGAATATCCATTTTATCCTTTTGAATGCAATAGGGGAAGGTGTTCAAAAAGTGTTCCCCATTGATGAGATAACAGCTGTTATAAGGGCTAAAATAATGTGATATGCAGGTAACAATAAGCACCTCCGAAGTAAAAGGATCAGTATCGGCACCACCATCCAAGAGTGCCATGCAGAGAGCAGTTGCATCTGCATTAATGGCAGAAGGTGCCACGGGGATTCTGAATCCTTCCCTCTGTGAAGATGCCCTTTCAGCCATGGCTATGGCTGAATGCCTGGGGGCTGATATAAAAAGGCTGCCTGACAGGGTAATGATAAACGGTGGTTATAAGCCTATATGTAATGAGTTATACTGTGGTGAATCCGGACTGGGAGCAAGAATGTTTTCGGTACTGGCCTCATTGCATCATGACTGGATAGAAATAAAGGGTAGCGGGTCATTGCTGAACAGGCCTGTTAACATGACATCTGAAACACTTACGCAAATGGGAGTGGAGGTGAAAACAAATAATGGTTTTATGCCTGTGAAAATAAAGGGTCCCCTGCAGGCCGGCATCTCTTATGTCGATGGTTCCGTTTCATCCCAGTTTTTATCGGGATTGCTTATAGCCCTGCCGGTGCTGGATAAAGATTCCATGCTGATAGTTGACAGTCTCAGGAGCAGGCAGTATATTGACCTTACTATTAATGTTTTAAGTCAGTTTGGTGTGAGGGTTGACAATGAGGAATATTCTGTGTTCAGGATACCCGGATCACAGGTGTACCGTCCGGCTGAATATACCGTTGAGGGCGACTGGAGCGGGGCTGCTTTTCTTTTTGTACTGGCTGCCATAGCAGGTGAGATTACGGTTAATAATATCTCATATATGTCGAGTCAGCCCGACAGGCAAATTATTGATGTACTGCTTAAGGCAGGGGCAGATGTTGTGATAAATGGGGAGGAGATAAGTGTGAAAAAAAATGATCTTAATGCTTTTGAGACTGATATAAGTGACTGTCCTGACCTGGCACCGCCCCTGGCCGTACTGGCATCTTTTTGCAGGGGCAGATCGCTTATCAGGGGAACGGAAAGATTAAAGGTGAAGGAAAGTGACAGGGGTGAGGTGCTTACAAGTGAGATGTCAAAACTGGGAGTTAAGATATATAACTATAGTGACAGGATTGAGATAGAAGGCCCCTCGCTTATTAAGGACGGACGGGTTGATTCACACGGTGATCACAGGATAAGCATGGCCATGTCCATACTGCCGGTGCCATCAGCCGCGAAAGTGACTGTGACAGGTGCAGAGGCCGTGAATAAATCTTATCCTTCTTTTTTCGATGATTTAAGTAATCTTGGAGTTAAAATGAAAATTACAGAATAGAAAAGATATGAATACATCAGGCAGGATTTTCAGGATATCGGTTTTTGGCGAATCACATGGACCGGCAGTGGGTATACTGATAGACGGATGCCCTCCGGGTATAAGGGTTAATGAAGAAATTTTATTAAAGGATATTGACAGGCGGAGAAGCGGCTCCAGGGGCACAACACCCAGGAAGGAATATGATATGCCGGAAATATTAAGCGGTGTTTATAATGGGATGAGCACCGGGGCACCAATTATGATAATGACCCGCAATTCTGATACAAGGTCATCTGATTATAACATTTTCTCCGATATACCCCGGCCCGGGCATGCTGATATGGTAGCAGTACAGAAGTATAAGGGTTATGCAGACAGCAGGGGCGGCGGACATTTTTCAGGCCGGCTGACATGGGGTATGGTGGTTGCCGGCTCTGTGGCAAGGCAGCTGATAAAACCAGCAGAGGTATCGGCACGATTGATAAGTGCAGGGGGTAATACAGATATAGCTGCCGAAGTGGATAAGGCAATGAAGGAAGGTGATTCGGTGGGGGGACTGATAGAATGTGTTGCCAGAGATATACCGGCCGGACTCGGTGAGCCATTGTATTATTCAACCGAGTCGGCCATCAGCCGCCTGGTAATGTCCATACCCGCGGTAAAAGGTATAGAATTTGGTTCAGGATTCCGGGCACCTGCTATGAGAGGCTCTGAGCATAATGATCCCATTATAAATGCTGAAGGCAAAACAGCCGGTAATAATGCTGGTGGTGTTAACGGCGGTATAACAAACGGTAATGATATAATAATAAGGGTTGCAGTAAAACCAACATCCAGCATATCCCGTGAGCAAAAAACATATAATATTGCAAAAAAAGAGATGGATACATTGAATATAGAAGGACGGCATGATGCATGCATAGCATTGCGTATGCCGGTAATCATTGAGTCGGCAGTGGCCCTGGCCCTGGCTGACCTGACACTTATTAACAGGGCTGTATACGGAGGGGATAAATAAATGGAAAGAATACTTATAGCAGGCGCGGGCAATATGGGATCATGGCTCGCTGAGACACTATGTCTTGATTATGAAGTTGGAGTATATGATAAGGATCCGCATAAATTGAAATACCTGTTTAATACATTCAGGTTTAAAGATGTAGAAGATATCGAGACTTTTAAACCGCAGTTGCTGATTAATGCAACGGGACTGGACCAGACTGTACGCGCTTTTGAACAGCTTTTCCCTTATTTGCCTGGCGACTGTATTATATCCGATATTACCTCGGTAAAAAACGGTCTGGCCGGTTTTTATGAGAAATCAGCTTACCGCTTTGTATCCACTCATCCTATGTTCGGGCCAACATTTGGTAATGTTAAGGACCTGAGAGGTCAGAATGCAATAATTATATCAGAATCGGATACTGAGGGAAAGGATTTTTACCGCGACTTCTACCGGAAGCTCGGCCTGAAAATATATGAGTATGATTTTGTAGAACATGATAAAACTATTGCTTACTCCCTGTCTATCCCTTTCAGTTCAACAATAGTCTTTTCCTCGTTAATGACCAGCCTGGAGGTGCCGGGAACAACCTTCAGAAACCATCTTAAAATAGCTCATGGCCTGCTTTCCGAGGATGATTACCTGCTAAGCGGAATACTCCTGAATAAGTATTCGGTTGATAAACTGAACCAGATAAGCAGGAAACTGAATGAGCTGACAGATATGCTGGAAAGAAAGGATGAGAAAGCTCTGCATGAGCTTTTTGCCAGATTGCGAAAGAATACGGGTATGGTGGAAGACAGTTAAGAAGGCAGTCTTAATTATGGGTGCTCAGACCTTAACAGGAGCACTTCTTCAGTGGAGTCGTTAATCCTGAAGCGGTTATCTATTCTTATGCCTGTTACCCAGATAATATCCCCGTCCATCTCAAGGACAAAGATGTTCTTCTTGTCCGGCAGAGGTATTTTCATGTCAATCAGCAGATCGCTGACTTTTTTCCTGCCCTCCATACCGAGCGGATAGAAATAATCACCTTCTGCCCAGCTTCTTATTTTAAGCGGGTAATGTATAAGTGCCGCATCAAGACAGGCATAAGCAGGATCTTTGATCATAATAAAATCCCTGACCGGTATAAGGGATGCTTGTTTGACTGGACCGCCGGCCATGTTGAAATCTTCTATTGACCGTATAATTACAGTCTTCTTTTCTTCATTAGTTGCGGGACCTATAATAAGCTTTCCCCTGTCTTTTGTTAAGGTATGTGTAGCACTGAATAATTGCTTTCCGGCCGGTGCATCAATGATCCGGATGATATCATTCACCTGCCCCTTTCCGAACCCCCATTCTTTAAACAGTTCATAAACCCATGCTTCCAGGGGTTCAAGCTTTTTTATTTCATTGATTTTAATTATTGATGAGCTGCCGGTATGTCTGACCAGCAGGTCTTTTTTTGTCTCGATAACCTGACTGTAAATACTATTTGCAGATTTAAGGTATTCCGAGGTTTCTACTATAGAATGAAGAACGGAAGGATTAATCTGCTTGAGTACCGGAATGATTTTATGTCTTATCTTATTACGCGTATATTTTGTTTGTTTATTACTTGAGTCTTCACGGTATTCAACAGCATTCTTCACTGCATATTCATTTATCATCTCCCTTGTTGCAAACAGGAGGGGGCGGATGATATGGCCGGCTTTCGCATTAATACCGGTGAGACCGTTTATACCGGTGCCCCTGATCAGGTTTATAAGTATTGTCTCAACGCTGTCATTCAGGTTATGCCCTGTTGCTATAAGGTCAAAACCCTTGGCTGACCTTATTTCCTCAAGCCATTCATACCTCAGTTCTCTTGCTGCCATCTGTATTGATATTCCCCGCTCAGCGGCATATACTGAAGTGTCGAAACATTTCTTAAATAATTTTATATTATGCTTCAGGCATTGCTGCTCAACAAACTCCTGGTCTTCATCAGATTCCTTACCCCTGAGCCTGAAATTGCAGTGTGCCGCAGCTGTATTGTATCCGGCCCTGAGAAAAACTTGCAGCATCACCATGGAATCGATGCCTCCGCTTATGGCAAGCAGTATCCTGTCTTTCTCTGAAAAGAGCTGCTTCTGCTTATTGTATTGCACAAAAAGATCGATCATAATTTTATCTGAATTTGTGTACCCCGGGTGCTTCAGGATCAAAACCCGGTGGATTAAGTAATCGTTCACCGGCAACATCCACATGTTGAAGTATTGAATATGGGGGTGCGCCGGGATAGATACCAAACCTTATCTGGAAGGTGTTGAAGATAAGGTTGTCGTTCCTGATTCTTAAGCCAATACCGAGTCCTGATAACATATTATCGTATTTGTAAAACAGCCTGTCCCTTGAATATAATACCATATCTGCAAAGCCGAAAAAGGCAAACCTGAACCCGTAATGAAAAGATTTACTGAAAGCCACGGCTTCCAGGTTGAGGTATATACGCTGGGTGGGAAAGATTGAATCATTCTTGAATCCCCTTATACCATTATCCTCTCCGATAAAAAGAAACTCATCATCAAAGCGGCTAAAGCCCCGGCTGTAATCAAGGGTGCCGAATAATCTGAGCTTATACGACCTCAGGTCATAAAGGTCGGATATGTATTTGAAGTTGAGGTTTATTAGTCCCTGTTCTGTTTTTTTGGAATTAAGGAAAGTGGATATCAATCCCCTGCCATAAAAATACCCGGTATTGGGTAAAAACCTGCCAAAGGCTGATTTGAATGAAATATATTCCCTCCTGCTGAATTCATTGAATTCCTTTCCATATGTCATCTCTATCATACCACCATAGGGGATGTCTTCATTTCTCCCGTAATTATAGATCAGGTTGGCTTTATAGAAGCGTTGTGAAACCAGTGAGAATGAAGCAAGATATAGATCGTATTTCTGGTATTCATAATATGAGCTGCTTGTTATTTCCGGCCTTCTCCAGACATTATTATTAATATATCTGCCTGATAATACAGCCCTGGTATAGTTTGTTTCGTCTAACAGGTATGACCTGCCCAGCCACAGGTCAATATTATTATATTCTACAGGCTCAGGAATAATAAGAGTATCAAGATCTTCCAGTATATATGACTGGTTTAAAGATACACCGCCGGCATATTTCGTGTATGCTGTAAGGAATTTTTTTGATATGTCAAGACCTGCAATCCGCCTGTTAAAAGCATTTATGTATTTAAGTTCAGCATCAATCAGGGTATGGCTTATATTCTTTATTTTATAGGCTGCCCCAAAGCCCGTGGAGTTGTATTTCCTGTAATCATATGGAATAATTAGTGAAAGTTCGTTACCAAAACCAAGCAGGTTCTTGTCAAAAGCGGTGACCTTGCCCACGTTGTAACCATGTATCTCGGCCATAAGACCCAGTGAATAAACATCTTTTGTAATAACCAGTATGTCTACCTCGTTGTTACTGACAGGTATGATAACAATCCTGGCATCGTAAATAAATATCAGCTTCCTGAGCAATCTTTCACTTTCTGATATTTTAAGTGGTACAAGACTGTCATTCTCCTCAAAGAGAAGGTAGTTCTTAATTATGTTTTCCTTTGTTTTTATATGTGTTTTATTGAGGAAGTAGTTGTTTTCATTTTCAATGGAAGCATCAGGATTGCTTATGTTTGAACCGAAAGCATTCAGCCTTTTAAATGAAATATTCCTGATAATCTTTCCGTGGTACTCTGAAAAGTCATCGATACTCTTTTCGTTGATTTTCTTAGGGTCATGCCTTACAGGCGGGATTACTACCAGGTCGTAAAGGAGTTTGGTGAGATTTTTTCTTTCAGCCTTTGCTTTCAGAGAATCATAGAATATAATAGTCTGGTTATACGTACTTGAGTCTTCAGGCATATAACTGTCGGAAATATATATGACAGTGTCATTTTGAAAATAAATAAGTGAGTCCTTAATGTTGACATATGAACCCGCAGCTACCCTAAGTGGTTTAAGGAAAGTGTTTGTCTGGGCTTGAGCCCTGAGAATAAATAATGACATTATTATCCCAAGCAGTATTGATATTTGCCTGAATTTTGTCATAGTCAGTATTTTCAATTCCGGCATATAGCGCTATCCTTCCGTCAGAGACTATTCTTCCAGTATGTCATCTGAATTGAACTTAAAGCCAAGCCTTTTACCTGTAACAATTTTTGATAACTGGATCTTTTTCTCCATCTGTCCGACAGAGGCTATTTTTACATTATCATAAGGAGGTACGAGAAGGTCAAACTCCAGTGAATACTGTATTGCCGTGAATATTATGCGCTTCAGTGATTCCCTTCCCAGGTCTTCCTTGCCGTAATCGGTAAAAAGCTTGGACATCTGCCTTTTTCCCTCCACAAAATACTGGTTTTCGTGGTTGACAAAGATCCTGGCAATAAGGTAGCCCAGATCATCATACCTGGAATATTTAAAAGAATCAGCCAGGAAGTTGTATATACTGATAATGCCTGAATACGAATTATCCTTATGTTCTTTTATATATGGGCTTTTCCATACAGGATGCTCCCTGTCAAATTCAAAAACGTTAGAGTGCATACTGAAGACAAGTATGTCGCCTGCCACCTTTATTGATATATCGAATTTACCGTTTTCCCTGAAAACAAGCCTCACCCTTTTGTCTGCTTCACCTATGTCACGGTTGATTTCCCGTGTAAGAGCTGCAAGAAGGCTTCTTATCTTTTCAAATGCCGCCTCAGTATTATCGAATACTTTTTGCTTCAGTACCGATTTGTCCTGAAGGATCCTGACAATATTGAGTTTTTGTTCATCCAGGTTCATTGCCGCTAATTATTATTGAGTTATGCAATGTACTAAAAATTCCCGGAATGAAGTCAAAAGGATCAGTATGCCCTTGCGAAAACCACCCTTTGCTTTGATGGCTTTCCTGTGTATACACATTTGCCTGTTTCCTTTTCATTATTGACAGGAATCACCCTGATAGTTGCCTTTGTCTCGTTCTTTATTTTTTCTTCTGTTTCTGCTGTTCCGTCCCAGTGAGCAAGCAAAAAACCGCCCCTGTTCTCAATCGAATCCGTAAACTCATTCCAGCTGTCAACCTTGTAGGTGTTTTTCTCCCTGTAATCGAGTGATTTATTATAAATGTTTTTTTGTATTTCACTCATAAGGCCATTAACATGGTCAGTGACCCTGTCGATACTGATTGTTTCTTTTTCACGTGTATCACGCCTTGCAAGCTCTACGGTACCGTTTTCTATATCCCTGGGACCAATTGCAAGACGAACCGGTACACCCTTTAGTTCATATTCAGCAAATTTGAATCCAGGCTTATGAGTGTCCCTGTTGTCATATTTAACCCTTATACCAAGTTTTTCAAGATCTGCTTTTATTTTTAAAGCTGTTTCAGATATTGAATCAAGCTGGCTGTCACCTTTATAAATAGGAACAATCACAACCTGTATGGGTGCCAGCTTAGGAGGTAATACAAGACCGTCATTATCGCTGTGTGCCATAACAAGAGCCCCTATAAGTCTTGTTGACACACCCCATGATGTAGACCATACATGCTCCAGCTTCCCGGATTTATTGGTGAACTGCACATCAAAAGCCCTGGCAAAATTCTGCCCCAGGAAGTGCGAGGTACCTGCCTGCAGTGCTTTTCCATCCTGCATAAGAGCCTCAATGGCCCAGGTTTCTACGGCTCCTGCAAACCTTTCCGATTCCGACTTAAAACCTTTAAGAACAGGTATGCCCATAAAATCCTCTGCGAAATGAGCATACAGGTCTATTATGGTTTTGGTTTCTGCGAGGGCCTCCTCCCTGGTGGCATGTGCTGTATGCCCTTCCTGCCAGAGAAACTCTGCAGTACGCAAAAAAAGCCTGGTGCGCATTTCCCACCTTACTACATTAGCCCACTGGTTTATCAGCAATGGCAGATCGCGGTATGACTGTATCCAGTTCTTATACGTATTCCAGATAATGGTTTCGGATGTAGGCCGTATTATAAGCTCTTCCTCCAGCTTTGCATCAGGATCAACTTCTATTCCTTTGCCATCCTCACTGTTCTTCAGCCTGTAATGTGTTACAACGGCGCATTCCTTCGCGAATCCCTCAACATGGGCCGCTTCCTTTGCAAAGAATGACTTGGGTATGAAAAGCGGGAAATATGCGTTTTCATGCCCGGTGGACTTAAAAAGCCTGTCCAGCTCAGATTGCATCTTTTCCCATATGGCATAGCCGTAGGGTTTTATTACCATGCATCCTCTTACCGCTGAATTTTCGGCCAGGTTAGCCTTGACTACCAGGTCATTATACCACTGGGCATAATTATCTTCCTTTTTAGTTAAAAAATCTGCCATGTTGTTTGGTATGGAATTTGTAAATTGTTAAATGAAATAATACTGAAAATATCAGGCAAAGTAAGTAAACTTACAGTTAATTTAAAAGCAGGAGGGTGTCATGAAAGCAAAATATTTAACCGGAATAATAGCAGGACTGCTGGTAGCAACAGCTCCCATAAAGGCAGCTGAGACTCCTGCTGAGACTGAATACTTCAAGCCATCACCTGGTGTTCAGATTACAACATCGGTAAGAGGACATGATTTTTATTATGCATCCAGGATAAGGCGTTTTCACAGCTCCTATGTTTCCTTTGGATTTTATGCCCCGGTATATACCGAAACATACTGGTATAATTACAGACCGACATCCTGGGGAATAAGCATATACGCAGGTAATACAACTTTCGGAATGGGCTGGAGCTTTGGATATCCCGCTTACTACTACGGCGGCGGATATTATTCACCATGGTCCTATTACGGCGGATATTACCCTGATTATTATTATGGTGTATACCCGGTCATCAGGCACCGTACAAGGATAAGGTATAATTATCACATACATAACCATTATTATTATGCGAATAATTATACCAGGCCACGTCACCATTACCAGAAGTATACGGGTTATAATGACTATTATAATTATCCTGCAAGGAAATATGCATCTTCAGGACAGGCAACACGCAGCAGGCGTAATGCGGTCACCGGAACTAATTCCTATAACAGGAATACTGTACTGAGAGCAGGTGCTGAACGTGCAGACAGCAGACGGGATAACAGGAATAATGTTGGTTCACCCGCACAGGAGAACAACCGGAATAATAACGGGAATAACAGGTATCACGACAGGAACCCTAACCGGGGAAATGAGGATAATAACAGTAACAGGTATCACGACAGGAACCCTAACAGGGGTAATAACCAGGCAAATAATAAAACAATGGTTAATGCAGGTGATAACCGGAGAACCGTTATCCGTACTACTACGGCCAACAGGAATGCAGCTGATGTTGCCGCTACCCGCAGAAGTACTACAGCTACAGATGTAAACAGTACAATTGACAGGACTAAAAATAGCCGGAATATTCAGAGAAGTGCCGTACGCAGTTCAGCCACACGCAACACGGGCAACAGCGCCGTACGCAGTTCAGCCACACGCAACACAGGCAACAGCGCAATACGCAGTTCGGCCACACGCAACACGGGCAACAGCGCAGTACGCAGCACCGGAACACGCAACACCAGGAGCAGCGCTGTACGCAGCTCAGCCACACGTAGTACTGGTAGGAGTGCCGTACGCAGTTCTGCTACGCGAAGTACCAGGAGCAGTGCTGTCCGCAGCTCCGGAGCAAACAATACCAGGAGCAGCGCTGTACGCAGCTCAGCCACACGTAGCAGCGGGAACAAAGCAGTAAAAAGCAATACCGGTTCCAGATCAAAAAAATAAATCCACAACATCATCAACAAGAAGAGGCAGGCGTTAAAACCTGCTTTTTCTTTAAACGACATGGAGTAATATGAGTTATGAAAGAAAAA
>JAWLFR010000166.1:0-4091 GCA_041685495.1 Bacteroidales bacterium | reverse complement strand
GTTGACAAAGGTGCCGTCTTTCTCTGCATACGAGGAGGCAGGCAGTATCACATCGGCATATTTTGTTGTCTCGGTATGAAAAATATCCTGCACCACAAGGAAGTCCAGTTTCTCCAGTGCCTCTGCCGTATGGTTCAGGTCGGGGTCAGTAACCATGGGGTTTTCTCCCATGATAAACAAACCCTTTATACTACCATTATGTGCTTCATGCAATATTTCCACGGTGGAAATACCGTTCTCGCCCGGCAGCTCATCCGGATCAACACCCCAGAGCTCCGCCAGGCGCTTTCTGTTCTCTTCATCCGACACGGGTATATAGCCCGGGTAGGACATGGGTGAGCAGCCCACATCTGTTGTGCCCTGCACATTATTCTGTCCGCGCGGCGGGTCTATACCGCATCTCTCCCGACCTATCTGCCCTGTTATTAGCATCATATTTATAAGAGAGAAGACATTATGCGTACCTGTCACCTGCTGGCTCAGCCCCATACCTGTAGCTATAATTGCCGTAGCTGCCCTGGCATACATACGGGCGGCCTCTATCATTTTTACAGCCGGAACAGCGGTTATCTCCTCCACCACTGCAGGAGTGTATTTATCCACCAGCATCTTAAGCTCCAGGAAAGCTTTCACCCCGCCTTCAACCCTGTTTGATATAAACTCTTCATCAATATCACCGTCAGCTATTATCTGCCTTATCATACCGTTCAGCAGCGCCACATCGGTACCCAGCCTGGGCTGCAGCCATATATCAGCATATTTAACCAGGGGTGTCCATTTGGGATCACACACTATGATCTTATTGCCTTTTCTCTTTCCGGCCTTGAGGTACGTTGCCGTCACAGGGTGTGTATCTATAATATTATTACCCGTCACAAACAGGCAGTCGGTGGTCTCAAAATCCTCTATGCTGTTACTGCCTGCCCCGTTGCCTATTGACTTCAGCATGGCTGTGACTGTTGATGCATGGCACAGGCGGGTACAGTAGTCCACATTATTATTCCCGAAGGCCATCCTTATAAACTTCTGGAAGATATAATTATCTTCATTGCTACATTTGGCCGAGGCATATCCTGCCAGCGCACTCTTACCGTATTTCTTTTTTATCCCTCCCAGCTTTTCCGCCACCAGGTCAAGGGCCTCATCCCATCCTGCTTCCACTAATTTACCGTTCTTACGTATAAGCGGAGTTGTCAGCCTTTCCTTATCGGCCACATAATCATACCCGAAGCGCCCCTTTACACACAGTCTGCCGTCATTTGGCAGCACACCTTCCACTCCGTTAACCCTCAATATTTTGTTATCTTTTACCAGCAGCTCTATCTGGCAACCCACTCCACAGTACGGGCAGGTGCTTATCACCTTTTTATCTATCTCTTCAAGCACTATTTCATCCCTCAGCGGCTTTTCCACTATAGCTCCGGTGGGACACAGCTGTATACATTCACCGCAGCCATCACATTCAGATTCTGACCACTTATCAAAACCAGCTATTATATGTAATTTGATGCCACGCAGGGAAAAGGAAAGCACGTTCTTACCCTGCACTTCCTCACAGGCCTTTATGCAGCGGAAGCATTTTATGCATTTTGAAGCATCATAACTCAGCACATGAGAGCTGTCATCAACAGTATATTCCTGCTCACCGTAAATATCCGGGTATCTGCGTCCGGGCTTATCTCTCAGCCTGTACCTTTCTGTGAGCTCACGCAGCTCATCATGGTATGTACCATCATATTCGTCGTTATGTTCAGCCAGCAGGTAGTCAAGGGTATGCTTTCGCAGCTCTTCCAGCTCATTATCAAAAGCGGTCACCCTCATCCCTTCGGCAACCGAAACGGTGCATGCCATCAGCAGTCCCCTCTGCTCTTCAATCTTCACCACGCAGAGGCGGCAGGCACCGGTGGGACTCAGTTTACGGTGATAGCACAGACCGGGAATGTCAATGCCATTATCACGGGCAGCCTGCAAAAGGTTGGTGCCCTCTTTTACCCGGATATTCTTACCATCGATTATTATGTTAACATCTTTCTTCATAAGCATAAAAATAAAAATATTAACGAAAGCGGTCTGCAAAATACCTGTCGAGGCTCCTCAGCGGCAGTATGGGCGATTGGCCCAGCGGACAGAGGGATGTTCCGGCCATATATTCAGCTTCAGCTATCATTTCAGCCAGCAGTCTGCCATCACCGCCTTTGCCTTCATTATTATCATGTATCAGTCTCACCAGTTGCGACATGCCCACCCTGCACGGCACACATTTACCACACGATTCATGTTTAAAAAATTCCATTATGGAAGCTGTCATTTCAGGTATTGACCGCTTATGGCCCAGCACAATCACAGCCCCTGAGCCGAGCACTGCTCCTTTCTCTTTCAGACTGTCAAAACCCATTGGTGTATCCAGTACCGATTCATCCACAAAGGTGCCGGCAGCGCCCCCTGTCAGGGCCGCCTGGAATTCCATCCCCTCCTTCATGCCACCCGCAAAATCATATATAAGCTCACGCAGTGTTATACCCATCTCCACCTCGAAGTAACCGGGATTGTTCACATCCCCGCTGATGGTGAATATCTTTGTACCAGGAGAATCTTCAGTGCCAAACTGCCTGTACCAGTCTGAGCCCTTCTCTATCACGGCAGGTATGGTAGCCAGTGTCTCAACATTATTCACCAGGGTAGGATAACCATGGAATCCTTTCTCTGCCGGGAAGGGCGGCTTGATACGCGGGTATCCCCTTTTGCCTTCAAGCGATTCGAGCAGTGTCAGCTCCTCACCGCAGAGGTAAGAACCTGCTCCCAGTCTTATCTCAATATCTATGGAATAGGAGCTTTCGAATATATTGCTTCCGAGGAATCCTTTCGCCCGGGCATCATCAACAGCTTTTTCAAGCATGGCTATGGACCTGTAATATTCGCCCCTGATATATATATAGGCTTTAGTGGCATTAATGGCATAAGCTGCTATTATCATTCCCTCAATAAGCCTGTGGGGGTCTTTCTCCATTATTATCCTGTCCTTCCAGGTGCCGGGCTCTCCTTCATCTGCATTGCATATAAGGTATTTCTGCTCACACCTGAGGCAGGCCTCACTGGTAAACCTCTTTTTCATCCCGGTCGAAAAGCCTGCTCCGCCGCGACCCCTAAGGCTGGAATCAACCATCTCATCTATTATCTCCACCGAGGTGCAGGTGAGGGCTTTCTCCGCTGCCTTATAACCACCTGAAGCCAGGTAATCATCTATGCTTCGGGGATCGATCATCCCCACATTCTTAAGAGTAATCCTTGTTTGCTCAGCCACTTTATTTGCTTTTATATTTATCGATAAGTGATATTATCCTTTCTTCGTCAAGCATACCGTAAATCTTTTCATTTATCATCATCACCGGCGCTATATGGCACTGACCCAGGCATTCTGTCAGCTCCAGGGTAAACATCCTGTCCTTCGTAGTCTGCCCGGTATCAACTGAAAGAATTCTCTTCAGTGTATCAACAACGTTCACCGAGCCTTTCATATCACATACCGGCGAATTGCAGGCCCTGATAATATACCTGCCCCTGGGTTTGATACTGAACATTGTGTAATATGTTGCCACCCCGTAAACATGACTCAGCGTTGTGTTGAGATAAGATGCAGCCGACCTCAGGTCATCATCATCGAGGTAGTTATACGGGTTATTATCCTGCAGGGCATGTAATATACCCAGCATATTGTCGTGGCCGGGACTGAATTGTTGAAGTATCTCAGTTCTTTTCATCTCTGATCATTGAATATCACATTTCCGTTTTCTCTATTTTGATGGCACAGACCTTTGTCTCCGGTATCTTGGCTACGGGGTCCACCGCACATATTGTCAGCTCATTGGTACGGGCATCGGTAAAGTGGAATGTCAGCGAGGCCACCCCTGAAGGGCATATACCTGTTATGTTGACTTTCACTTTTATATCACCGCGCCTTGATTTTACCGACACCATATCCCCCTCTGCCAGGTCCATCTTCTCCGCATCCGCCGGGTTAAGTCGCAGGTACTCCGACCCTTCTATATCCTTTAGTCCGGCCACCCTGCCTGTCATTGTGCTGGTATGGTAAT
>JAWLFR010000045.1:0-16894 GCA_041685495.1 Bacteroidales bacterium | reverse complement strand
GAACCTATATTTACATAGCTGGGCATCAGTATTACTCCCCTGCTGATATAGGAGCCATAGCGGGCAACTGCATGCGGTACCACACGCACCCCCAGCTCTTTATAGTTTCTCTTCAGTTTTATCTTATCATGGAACTCAAAAGGACCGGTCTCTGTCACCTCCATCTCCTGTATAGGGAAATAAAGGATGACAGCTTTTTTTATCCACTGGTTGACGATCCAGCTGTCGCCGCTTTTTTCAGCCACCCTCAGGCTGCCTTTATCGAGCAGCTCAATAACTTCCCTTACGGCCTTTTTAGTGTCATCTTCCCGGAGAAGATCCCTATTATCCCAGGCTTTGTCGATAATACTTTTCAGATTATTCATTTTCATATATTTTGTCTGACAAATGTAAGCAGTAATAGTATATTTTGAAAGTTGAAAGGGTTTAATTCATGTATTACCGGATGCCTGTCTGCGGGTCACTGTGCTGTGACATTTTTTATGGCTGATGGTTATGGACCGAATTATAAGCAGGATATCAGAGAAAAATTATTACAGGAGATATTATAAAGCATATGATAATCTAACATAAAGATTAACTTTGTAATACGCATAAGAGTTTATGGTAATGCTCTGACATTCATTTTTATATTACTGTAATCTGTCTTGTTATAACCTTATGATTACTGTTAAGAAATTCAAATTAAGACTATTAACCAAAATAAAACCATTATGAAAAGAGTACTTTTATTATTAAGCCTGCTGGCCCTGGTATCAGCTGCTGTTATTGCCCAAAACGGGCTGAAATATCAGAAGCCGCCACAGGATATTGTTGATATAATGACGGCCAGTCCCACACCCTCGGTTACAATAAGCCCTGACGGTATTACCATAGCACTGGTGGAAAGACCAGGTATGCCTACTATAGAAGATATGTCAAGGGAAGAATTACGGCTGGCGGGCCTCAGGATAGATCCTGCAGTTAACGGCCCAAGCCGAAGGACATATTCAACAGGTATAAGCCTGATGGATATTGACGGTACCAATAAAAGAAGCCTGAAAGGTTTGCCCCGCAATCTCAGGATGGGTAGCTTTTCATGGTCTAATGATGGCAAGCGTTTTGCCTTTACAAATACAAGGGATAACAGCATAGAATTGTGGACCGGAGATTTGGAAAGTCTGGAGGTGAGAAAAATAGACGACGACCTGAATATGGTCATAGGCTACAGCGGTTTCAGCTGGTTGCCTGATAATAAAAGCATTATTTATCAGACTGTAATTCCCGGCAGGGGACAGCGTCCTGAACCCTCAACCGTTCCTGAGGGGCCGGTTATCCAGGAAAACCTTGGAAAAGAAGGTGCTGCACGTACATTCCAGGATCTGCTGGAGAATCCCGTTGATGAAACAATATTTGAGTATTATGCAGGATCGGTCATAAAGCTGTGGAACGGAACATCTTCCCGGCAGATTGGCAAACCGGGAATTTACAGTTCGGTAAATTCATCGCCTGATGGTAATTATATAATGGTCAAAACAGTTGAAAAGCCATTTTCATATACCGTACCTTACTATTATTTTGCCTCAACGGTGGCTATATGGGATATGGATGGCAGGCTGGTAAAAAAACTGGCTGAATTGCCCCTTAATGAGAATCTTCCCCGCGGTTATGATATGACATTCCCTGATCCCAGGGGATTTACATGGAGAAATGATAAGCCTTCAACAGCGCTGTGGGTTGAGCCTCTTGATGAGGGCGACTTTGAAAAAGAGATGGAATACCATGACCAGGTATACCTCCTGGATGCTCCTTTTAATGCTGAGCCACAGGAGTATATAGCAACGAAACTCAGGTATGGTGGCATTACATGGGGTAATGATGATGTTGCAATATTGACGGAGAGATCGCGCAAAGAGAGACTTGAGGTGCAAAGCATGTTTGATCCTGATGAGCCTATGGAGACCAAAAAGGAGATTTTCAGGCTGCATTCTGAAGACAGGTATGATGATCCCGGTAATTTTGTGACCACCGATAATGAATACGGAAAGAGAGTCCTGCTTTTCACCAAAAGGGACAGGTCACTTTACCTTACCGGAAGTGGCAGCTCACCCGAAGGCGACCGTCCTTTCATTGATGAATACAGGATAAGAGACGGCAAAACAACCAGGCTGTGGAGATCAGAGGCACCTTATTATGAAAGACTCTCTGATATTCTGCCTGATGAAAAGAACCTGATAATTACCAGCAGGGAGTCGGTGAATATGCCTCCTAATTATTTCATCCGTAATCTGAAAAACGGTGATCTGAAACAGATAACTGAGTTTAAAAATCCATACCCGCAGCTCGAAGATGTTAGTAAGGAGCTGGTCAAATATGAGAGGAATGACGGTGTGGATCTTTCATTTGACCTCTACCTTCCTGCAGGATATGATAAGGAAAAGGACGGTCCCTTACCTGCTATCCTCTGGGCATATCCTCGTGAGTACCAGAGTCAGGATGCTGCTGGTCAGGTGTCAGGATCGCCCTACAGGTTTATAAGAGTGAGCCCTTCATCAATACTGGCATTTGTTACCCAGGGTTATGCAATAATGAATAATGCCGCCTTCCCTATTGTGGGCGGAGAGGATATAGAGTCAAATGATACATTCAGAGAGCAGCTTATAGCCAATGCCGGGGCAGCAATAAATAAAGGAGCTGAGCTGGGTGTGGTTGATCCTGACAGGGTGGCTGTGGGCGGACATTCATACGGCGCTTTTATGACCGCCAATCTTCTGGCTCATTCACGCCTTTTTGCCGCAGGTATAGCCAGGAGTGGTGCTTATAACCGTACACTGACACCATTCGGATTCCAGAACGAGAGACGTACATTCTGGGAAGCACCCGACCTTTATTTTTATATGTCACCTTTTATGCATGCTGAGAAGGTAAAGGATCCCATACTCCTTATCCACGGTCAGGCTGATAATAACAGCGGTACCTTTCCCCTGCAGAGTGAGAGGTATTATGGTGCCCTTAAAGGCCACGGAGCAACCGTAAGGCTCGTTATGCTGCCTATGGAAAGTCATGGTTATTCATCATCCGAGTCCCTGATGCATATGCAGTGGGAAACTTACCAGTGGCTGGAAAAATATGTGAAAAACAAAGAGTGAAATACATATTTGTAATACTATAGCAGGGACCTTGCACGCAGGGTCCCTGTTATTATTTAATTTTATACCTTAACATATAATTTCTCATATTCAGAACCCTGAGATTAAATATGCTAATATGTTTATATTTGTATATAAATTTATGTTTGAACCCTTGTATATATTAAAAAGTCAGATACTTTTGTATTGTTAACCTGTTAGCCTGATTATTTGTATAACATAAAAACTAAAACCTATGATTAGCAGTTTGTTCTGGATTGTACCTGTTGCATCGGTTACAGCCCTGATATTTGCATGGATCTTTTTTAAGAGCATGATGAAGACATCTGAGGGCACCGATAGGATGAAAGAGATTGCACAATATGTAAGGGATGGGGCAATGGCTTATATAAGGAGACAATATAAGGTTGTCGCCCTTGTCTTTCTCTTCCTGGTAATATTTCTTACCATTCTTGCTTATATGGGCGTACAGAATCCCTTTGTGCCCATAGCATTTCTCACCGGTGGTTTCTTTTCCGGTCTCTGTGGTTACCTGGGTATGCGAACAGCCACTTATGCTTCTGCTCGTACAGCACACGGGGCATCTAAATCACTTAACCAGGGACTGAAGATAGCCTTTCGCAGCGGAGCTGTTATGGGACTGGTGGTTGTAGGCTTTGCCCTGCTTGATATTGCAGCCTGGTTTATACTTCTTAGCAAGGTGATCTTTACTCCTGAGAATATGGAACACGGGCTTAAGTGGTTAGGTCTTACGTTTGTTCATGCAGGCACTACGGATCATCAAAAGATGGTGGAGATAACTGTGACCATGCTTACCTTCGGTATGGGGGCATCAACCCAGGCCCTGTTTGCACGTGTGGGTGGTGGCATATATACCAAGGCTGCTGATGTGGGAGCCGACCTGGTCGGAAAGGTGGAAGCCGGTATCCCCGAGGATGATCCCCGCAACCCGGCTACCATAGCTGATAATGTAGGGGATAATGTAGGTGATGTGGCAGGTATGGGAGCTGACCTGTATGAGTCATATGCAGGCTCTATTCTTGCAACTGCCGCACTTGGAGCCGCCCTGCCCATGCTTACACCTGATGCGCAGACAAAGGCTATAATTGCACCTATGATAGTGGCTGCAATAGGTATTATTCTTTCAATAGCAGGTATATACATGGTGCGGGCAAAAGAATCCGCCACACAGAAGAACCTGCTTAATGCACTGCTTCTGGGTACGGGAGGAAGCTCTGCCCTCATTCTGGTTGCCGTTGCCGGACTGGCAATGGCTGACTGGATAAGCTGGGGTGTCTTCGGTTCTGTTGTGGCCGGACTGATGGCAGGTGTGATAATAGGACAGGGTACCGAGTACTTTACCTCTGATGAATACAAGCCCACACAGGGCATTGCGCGACAGGCGCAGCAGGGACCGGCAACTACCATTATCGATGGTGTGGCCGTGGGGATGTACTCAACATGGATTCCCGTTGTTACCATAGCCATCGGTATCATTGCTGCTTACGGCCTGGCGGGGGGATTTACACATTTTGCCGACGGAGTATATGGTATAGGCTTTGCCGCTGTTGGCATGCTGTCCACCCTTGGAATAACGCTGGCTACAGATGCTTTTGGACCCATCGCCGACAATGCAGGCGGTAATGCCGAAATGTCGGCCCTGCCTCCTGAAGTGAGGGAAAGAACGGATGCTCTCGATATGTTAGGTAATACAACTGCTGCAACCGGCAAAGGGTTTGCTATAGGATCGGCTGCCCTGACTGCCATGGCATTGCTGGCTGCATATCTTGAGGAAGTGAGGTTGTGGCTGGGTAAGCTGGCAGATAAAAGCATTGAAGGGTTCGAGCAGATAGGAAACATACTTTTCTATAGTGATTCAGTACCTGTGGTAGCAGAAGGCCAGAGGGCAGTGCATATTGCTTCGGCTCATATAGATGATTTTGTTTCAGCCTATAACCTGTCATTATTCAACCCTATGCTTCTTGGAGGCATCTTCCTGGGAGCTATGATGGCTTTCGTTTTCTGTGCCATGACAATGAAGGCAGTGGGACGTGCTGCGGGGGCTATGGTTGACGAGGTAAGGCGTCAGTTCAGAGATCTGCCGGGTATTATGGAAGGAACAACTGTGCCTGAGTATGCCAAATGTGTGGCTATCTCAACCAAAGGGGCGCAGAGGGAAATGGTGGTGCCGTCATTGCTGGCAATAATAGTGCCGATAGCTACTGGCGTGGTTCTGGGTGTGGCCGGTGTTGTTGGACTGCTTGTAGGCGGACTGACAACAGGTTTTACCCTGGCTATAATGCTTAATAACTCAGGCGGTGCATGGGATAATGCCAAGAAATATATTGAAAAAGGTAATTACGGTGGTAAGGGTAGCGAGGCTCATCATGCAGGTGTGGTAGGTGATACCGTGGGTGATCCGTTTAAAGATACATCCGGGCCATCTCTTAATATACTTATCAAGCTGATGACCATGGTGTCTGTTGTGATGGCCGGGTTGACCGTTGCCTACAGTATCTTTTAATAATTAAACATGAATGAAACGGGCTTCCCAGTATTAAATGATATTATTGATGCTTATGAGAGGATAAAGCAGTATGTACATAAGACACCTGTGCTTAGCTCCACGCAGCTTAACGGGATGTTAGGTGCGAAGCTTTATTTCAAGTGTGAAAATTTTCAGAAGGTTGGTGCATTTAAGTTCAGGGGTGCAAGCAATGCTGTTTTATCCTTAAGCGGAAAGGAACTGGAACGTGGGGTCGTAACACATTCATCAGGTAATCATGCAGCGGCAGTAGCCCTTGCTGCCAGTATGAGAGGGGCGAAGGCGTATATAGTGATGCCCTCCAATTCGCCTGCAGTAAAGAAAAAGGCCGTGGCCGCTTACGGGGCTGATATAAATTATTGCGAGCCTAATCTGAAGGCCAGGGAAGAGACGGCGGACAAGATAATACAGGAGACAGGGGCTACTTTTATACATGCTTATGACAACTTTAATGTTATTTGCGGACAGGGGACAGCAGCCCTTGAGCTTCTGGATGAATATCCCGGCCTCGATATTATTATCGGTCCGGTGGGAGGGGGAGGCCTGATGAGTGGTACGGTAACAGCTGTCAAAGGGATAAAAAAGAGCATAAAGGTATATGGCGCTGAGCCACTGGGTGCCGATGATGCTTACAGGTCGCTGAAAAGCGGTAAGCATATTCCGCATCATC
The DNA here is from genome assembly GCA_041685495.1 of Bacteroidales bacterium. Classification (GTDB taxonomy): domain Bacteria; phylum Bacteroidota; class Bacteroidia; order Bacteroidales; family VadinHA17; genus UBA9300. The sequence continues at coordinate 10,551 of JAWLFR010000045.1, read as the reverse complement.
AGCCTGAAACTATAGCTGACGGACTGCTCACCACCCTGAGTGAAAGGACATTTGCCATCCTTAATGAGAAGCTTGATGATATATTTACCGTAAAGGAAGAGAGTATTGTTAAATGTATGAGGCTTGTATGGGAAAGGATGAAAATAATTATTGAGCCCTCATCGGCAGTGAGCCTGGCGGTTATTTATGAGAACCCGGAGCTTTTCCGCAACAGTAAGACGGGAGTGATATTATCAGGAGGTAATGTAGACCTGGAGAATCTGCCTTTCTGACGGCCTGTTTTTATCTAATCATGTATACTGAAAAAAGCCGTAACAGGGTAGTGGTCTGAATATTTTATCCTGTCAATATTGAAGCCGCTTGATGAGAGACTGTTGTCATACAGTATGTAGTCTATGCGGTTTGAAGGGTATTTGCCCTTATAGGTAAATCCGGCCCCGCTGCCTGATTCCACAAAAGAGTCTTGCAGACCTTTTCTTATCTTCCGGTAAGTGTAGGATATGGGGGTATCGTTAAAATCGCCGCAAACAATGACGGGGTAAGGTGATGCATTGATATGTTCTTTTACCGTAACAGCCTGGTTAGCCCTTCCTGCAAAGCCCTGCTTAAGTGAAAAGGAAAGATCCATTATTCCCTTTACGGTGTTTTCCTGGTCGTTATTGTATATCTCTTCTATAAGGGGACGCTCCATACGCCTGAGCTTAAATGATTGAAGGTGGTTGTTATATATTCTGAAAGTATCTTTTTCAATGATAATATCAGTATAAATGGAGAGGCTGGCTGAACTGGGATGCTTAATATCACCACGTCCCACAATGGGAAAGGCCGTAAATGTTGCAATGCCGTAATGCCTGCTGTCTTTAATGGGGAAAAACTTGCTGTGCACATTATAATCACTGTTTAGCTGTAAGGCAAAGTCTTCTTTAACAGCTGAGAGATCACCGTTGATATAAAACTCCTGGAGGCAAATTATATCTGTGCCGGCGGCCCTGAGGTAATCAATTATCTCTTTTTCACTGTTCTTATCGCTGTCATAATGGTTGAAGAGCCTTATATTATAACTTAGCAGACTGAAATCATAGTCCCCTGTTTCGGCTTTCTGAAAGCGTATATAATTATTAAGATGGTTTAAGCCGGCAAGGATTATAATCAGAGATAACAGCAGTTCTTTTTTAAAATTGTAGGCCCATATGATAACAAAAATTATATTTATAAGCAGCAGGTAGGGGTATGCCAGCCCGAAGAATGCCAGGAAAGCAATTTTACCGGGATTGACAATCACCGAAAGGTATGCCAGCAACAGGGCCAGGCCGGTTAGGATATTGAGTGCAAATAATATTTTGAATTTTAGTTTCTGCAAGGTCAGGATAAATTCATGCAGGGTAAAAGTAGCCTGAAAAAATCAAAAAAAGAAGGACTAGCTTTTTTTCTGACTCTCTTTGAAAAGAATTTCTTTTTCCTTTTTTGTGAGGCTGTCATAGCCTCCTTTGGAAATTTTTTCAAGTATCTTGTTTATCTGCTCCTGGTGGTCTGCCTTTATCCTGTTATATTCATAATCGGTCATGGGTTTCTTATATGACACCTTCATCTTCTGGCGTGGCTTAAACCATGTGGCAATACCGTCAAGCGCTTTGTTTATCCATGCGCCTGTATCCTTACCCTGTTTAAAGCGTGTGGCATAGATATAGCCCAGCACTGCGCCACCTATATGAGCAATCTTACCACCTGTATTAACAGAGAAATCAAAGACAGATGTAAGCAGGAATATACCCAGGGCGATGTATTTAATTTTTACCCTGCCCAGCAGCAGCAGGTATACTGCATGATCAGGCACCAGTGTTGCTGTGGCTACCACTATGGCCATTACCGAGGCGGAAGCTCCCAGGGCTATTGATATATTAATGGTTTCGGAGAAAGCAGGAAATAAATTAAACGAGATCATATACAGCAGTGCCCCTGCCAGTCCGCCCATAATATACACTGACACCAGTTTTTTCTGGTCAAAATAATCACTGAAGATCCTTCCAAACCAGTATAGCCATAGCATATTGAAGAGGACATGGAAAAAACCTTCATGCAGGAACATATATGTTATCACTGTCCACGGCTTCTGCAGCACGGCCGTGGAAGCAGCCGGCAGTGCAAGGAATTCAAGAACGGAGGTGGATATGGCAGGCATGTTTGACAACACTGCTATTATCTGCAGTACAGCCATAACCAGAAACACTGCTGCATTGATATATATAAGTTTCAGCAGGTTTGTTCCTTTCCTGAATTGCTCCTTTAGTTCACTAATAATACTCATCAGTAAAGCGTATTAGTTGTTTTTCGCCATATCCTTATCAGTATATAGCCAAACACCATTCCTCCAAGGTGAGCAACATGTGCTATATTGCTTCCGGGCTGCGTAACAGCAAGGTACAGCTCAAGTGCACCGTATCCTATGACCAGCCACTTGGCTTTTATGGGTATGGGTGGGAAGAGTAGCATAAGCTGGGTGTTTGGAAACAACATACCGAAGGCAAGCAGTATACCGAATACAGCTCCTGAGGCACCCACCGTGGGGATGTTAAGAATACCGTTCAGCTGTCTCATGTCGGGATCAGTAAACCTTCTCCCTGTCTGCCATATCTCTGCGCCCCTGTCCATTACCATCTCAAGCTGTTCAGGGCTGATGGCGCTTACAAGCTTCTGATACTGTATTGCCATCACAGTTTCATGTGCAAGGGCAGCACCCAGTCCGCTGACAAAATAGTAGATAAAAAACCTTTTGGGTCCCCATACCGATTCAAGCACCCTGCCGAACATAAACAGGGCAAACATATTAAAGAAAAGGTGTCCCAGCCCGGCATGCATAAACATATGCGTTATGACCTGGAAAGGCCTGAAATGTTCTGATTTCGGGAAATATAAGCCCAGGGCAGAAGTCAGGTCCAGGTTAAAAACAGCAGCCCCGGTATATGTTGCAAGCAACATAATGATATTTATTAGTAGCAGGTTTTTTACCACCGGTGGTATTCCCGAGAATCCTCTTCCAAATGTATACATATGTTTATTCCTGTTTTTTAAACATGTTTTTATATAACAATAGTCACGCCAAAATAGTTAAGATTTTTATAAATGCGACATATTGTCATTATCATCCTGTTAATAGCAGCGGCATTAACCCTGCAGCCGGCTCTGGCAGTGACAGCAGGAACCGGGTGCAATCCCGGCCCCTGTAGTACCGCCCTTATTTCATTTCAGTCTTTTATCCAGTTCATCCAGTGTAATTATGCTTATTATCGTTTTTCCCGAAGGCGCATAATTAGGGTTTGTGCACTGGAAAAGCTTATCTATCAGTTCTCTTATCTCTTCCGCTTCCAGAACCTTGCCATAAGGCACTGCGGAAGCCCTGGCCATGCATGCTGCAATATTTTCCTTATTGCTGTCGCCGGGTTCTTTTTCTGTTGTTTTGTATTCCTCGATAATAATCTCCAGCATTTCGCGGGGATCTTCATTCATGCTGGCGGCAGGCTGTGAATTGATGGATATGGTATTATTGCCCAGGTAGCGGATATCAAAGCCACAGTTTTTTATCTCCTCTTCTATCTCATTAATGATTGACAGACCGGCCTGGTCCATCTCAAGCGTTTTGGGGAACAGGCTTTTCTGTGCCACCATGGAATCTGAGTGCAGGGCCCTGATGAATTTATCATACAGTATCCTCTCATGTGCACGTTTCTGGTCTATTATCATAAGCCCGGATTTAACCGAGCATATGATATATTTATTTCGCACCTGGAATATTTTTTCCGCACCGTGGAAAATCTCTGTCCCATCATCCTTTCCCTCTTTTTTCCCGGTGAAAGGGTCTCTGCCGAGGGGATCACCGCTGGAAGGATCACCACTAAGGGTGGGGCTGCTTCCGCTAATGTCGTCCGGCCGGCGCCCCGGGTATAGTTTTTCCCAGCTGGAGAGGTTGAAATCCCTTTCCTTCTCGAATGATCTTTTCAGCTCATTATATTTATCATCCTCCCTGAAGGGGTTATAGTTTGTATCTATGTCTATGCGGGGCATACCGGGATTTTCTTTTCCCGGGCCGGGGATATCAATAATGCCCTCATTATCAAAGTCGAGAGAGGGCACTATATTGAACTTTCCAAGACTTTCCCTTACAGAAGCGTGCAATACCTGCCATACCATCCTTTCATTCTCGAATTTTATCTCTGTCTTGGTAGGATGGATATTCACATCTATGCTTGCCGGGTCTGCTTCCAGGAAGATAAAATAAGAGGGTATGGCTTCAGGTGCCAGTATATTTTCATATGCTTCCATAACAGCCTTATGCATATAAGGATGGCGCATATACCTGCTGTTGATAAAAAAGAACTGTTCGCCGAATGTTTTCCTTGCATGTTCGGGCTTACCGATAAAGCCGCTGATCTTTGCCAGGCTGGTTTCAGTGTGAAGGTTAACAAGACTCTGGTTCATATTCTTGCCGAACACATCTATTATTCTCTGTTTCCTGCTTGCCTGCGGCAGGTTAAACACCTCCTTGTCGTTATGATGAAGGCTGAATCTTATATCAGGGGATGCAAGCACCACACGCTGAAATTCATTGATGATATGACGCATCTCTGTGGCTGCCGTTTTCAGGAACTTCCTTCTGGCCGGCACATTATAGAAAAGGTTTTTGACGGCTATATTTGTTCCTGGCGGGCAGCTGACGGGTTCCTGTGACTCCACCCTGGAACCGTTTATTTTCAGCATTGTTCCTATCTCAGCACCTTGCAGGCAGGTTTTTATCTCCACCATTGCCACTGCAGCTATTGAAGCCAGTGCTTCACCCCTGAATCCCCTTGTGCTGATGGCAAAAAGATCCTCCGCAGTAGTTATCTTGGATGTGGCATGACGCTCAAAGCTGAGCCTGCAGTCTGTCTCGGACATACCCTGCCCGTCATCAGTAACCTGCACCAGTGAACTGCCTGCATCCTTTATTATCACTTTGATATGCTTGCTGCCTGCATCAACAGCATTTTCCATCAGTTCTTTCACAAGGGATGCCGGCCGCTGTATGACCTCGCCGGCAGCTATCTGGTTCGCAACAGAGTCGGGCAGGAGCTTGATTATATCAGGCATTGAAGAACCGGTTTACAGGTATAAAAATACGTAAGCAATAAGGAAAAGCACCAGGGCTATGACTACCAGCCTTATCAGGGTATACCTGCGGACCTTTATTTTATTCTGGTGGAAGTACCCCGACATTGAACCGCGGGTTATCCTGGGAACATAATTTTTATCAATATCTTCCTTAATACCCAGTTCGGCCTTTATCCGGCGCTCCCTTTCCTCTCTCTCCTCCTTGTCAGCATCATAATACATAGGGGTATAGCTGAATCCCCTGGGTCTGTACTGCTTGAAAAAACTTGGTATTCCTGACATTATTAATTTTTTTACAAAGTTACTAATAATCTCTCAGTCTTTCAATCAAGCCTGCCACCGCATTTATTGCAATACACAGCATCTTTGTTATGACCTTCGGTATGGCAATGAGGACATTCCCTCTCTATATCTGCTCCGCTCATAACCCTGTGCTGGTGGCTCAGTTCAGCACTTACAATGCCTGTCGGAACAGCTATTATAGCATAGCCGGTAAGCATTGTCAGGCTGGCAATAAACTGACCAATTGCAGTAACAGGTGCTATGTCACCATAGCCAACCGTGGTTATGGTTACAATAGTCCAGTAAACACCCCGGGGAATACTGCTATAACCATTCTCAGGTCCTTCAATAAGGTACATTAGGGTTCCTATAATCAGAATAATAGTGAAGACTGCTACAAGGAATACACCAATTTTGGCTTTGCTTGCCCTGAGTGAGCGGCTTATGATCCTGCCTGCATGCGTGTACCTGGATAGCTTAAATACCCTGAATATCCTCAATAACCTGATCGCTCTGATAACCAGAAGACTGGAGCCTCCCGTAATTATCAGCCCCAGGTAAGTGGGCAGGATGGCCAGCAGGTCAACTAAACCATAAAAGCTGAAAATATATCTGAATGGCTTCCCTGTTATCATAATACGCAATATATATTCCAGTGTAAAAAGTATGGTAAATACCCACTCAATTATTAAAAAGATATTATTTGTGGCAGCACTGGTCCCCGGAACCGAGTCAAGTACAACAGTTATGATGCTAAGAATAATGGCAGTTATCAGTAACACATCAAATGTCTTTCCTGCCTTTGTGTCGGATTCAAAGATTATTTCGTACAGTTTATCCTTCGTTTTTCCCATTAGAAGAAAGTTTTGTTGTGTAATAATTCAAAGATAGGGAACTTTGTCTTTCTGAGCGCCGGCGAAGGACCGGTAAGAATATGCTTTTATATCTTTACAAAAACTTAAAACAATGAGAAGGATACTTACCTTAGTATTTCTGATATCATTAACCCTTAATTCATGTGGTACGGACCGGAGCAATGAATTAATAGTCATCAGCCTGAATATCCGCTATGATAATCCTGCCGATGCACCCAACGACTGGACTGCGAGGAAAGATTTTGTTGTTTCATTCCTGGAGGAAGAGTCGCCGGGAATATTCGGTCTGCAGGAAGCTCTCTGGCACCAGTATATCTATATTGACTCGGCTCTTTCAGCTTATGAGTCTGTTGGCTCAGGCAGGGATGATGGTAAAAGGGCGGGGGAGATGACACCAGTTTTCTATAAAAAGGATTTATTCGCTAAGCTTAACAGCGGAACTTTCTGGTTGTCAGAGACACCTGCTATACCCGGAAGCAAAGGCTGGGGAGCAGTGCTGCCAAGGATAGTAAGCTGGGTACAACTGGAGGAAAAGCTTACAGGCAGAGAGTTCTTTTTTTTCAATACACATTACAGTCATATGTCTGACTCGGCCAGACTGATGAGCTCAAAAATAATTCTGGAAAAGATAGAAGAGATAGCAGGTGCTGAACCTTTTATTCTTACCGGTGATTTCAATATGCGTCCTGACAGTAAGGCTTATGCTGTGCTAACAGAAAACAGCGAAGAGGATGCACTGATAATAGATTCATATTCAGTTAGTGAGACCGGACCAGGCGGTATGGATTATACTTACAACGGCTTTAGTGATAAAAAAGGGAGCGGCCGGATAGACTATGTTTTCGTTAGCAGGGATATAAAGGTATCAGACCATAATACCCCGGCACTGCGGCAGGATGAGTTGTTCCTTTCTGACCACTGGCCGGTGGTAGTTAAGCTTAAACTGGATTAGTCCGGCCCTGGCCTTATTTCTCCTGAAGACGAGTTTCTGATAAGGTAAATCTTATCACGCATTTATTCCCTTAAAGCAGAACCGGATTGAAGGTTCAGGCGGGTCAGACATATGCAGTTCCGGCAGGCCTGAGACATCTTATCCTGTTAGTAATAACGCCCGCTGCCGAACCTGGGATTCACTATATTATTATATATTGAACCGAAGGTATAGGTGAAGCCTATCCCGCCTTCTATTCTGTAAGCTGTTTGCCGCTCCTGTAACTCCAGCAGTATCTCGGCTTCATCCAGGTCTCCTTTAGGCAGTGTTATCTGGTTGTTGATTCTGGCCGCACCTCCCCGCACGGAGAATGACAGCCCTTTCAGTATCCTTATATTAATGCGGCCATCCAGCTCTATCATGTTTTTTGACAGGTCATGGAGGTAGGATGATGCTTCCAGTGAAATATTTACCGATCCCCATTTTTGCTGTACCTGGTATGCTATATCGAGGGTTTGTTCAAGGAGATGCTCGGTGGTTTTATTATAAATGGTTGTGTCTAAATAATTATTATATGTATAACCCATACCATAAAGCATTCTGAGCTGTCTCCTTGTTGATTCTGAATAAGGGAAAATATTATATTCTATTGAGGGTATGGCATCAAAGCTTGAACGCAGGTTGCGGTATGTTGACGATGACAGATCTATGCGCGCACCGGCAGACCAGTGTTCCGACAGGCTGAAAACGATAAGGTTATCCACCGACCATGAATTTCTGTTACTTATGTATGTGGTGTCTTCATAGGTATATTTTGTTTCCCTGAATCGCATATCCGCCCTGAACTCATATTTCATGGCATGCGTTATACGTGATGCTTCCAGGGAGTTATCCCAGTTCATCGATTTACGTGATTCTTCCAGTTCGAAATCTGGATCCATCTCTATCTCAAAGACCCAGTAATTCCAGTTGTCCTCTACCTCATCCTCTTCGGAAACGCCCAGGTGGCTTATATCAACCTCATTGAAAAGGGGCGATCTGGCTACATATCTCATAAGGCCCATGCTCAGTATTTTGGTGGTTCCCTCCCTGGTCTGGTCCCTTGTATCATCAGGATTACTGTGGTAAACCAGTGTATCATTCATTCCGGCAAAAGCCTTCTGTCCGTTAAAGGTAAATGTATATTCCTGTCCGCCGCTGCCCGATGACTGAGTGGTCTGGAGGATATAAACATCGGCTTCTCTCACATCCCTTACGTAGTTGACATACGGGATTGCCCTTCTTATATAATCCATATCACATCGCCAGCAGTCCATAAAAATATTTATCGCACTGTTTCTCAAACTGTCAGGATCTTCCTGTGCGGAGAGTGTGGAAGTTGCCAGTAATAATAAAAATATTTTAAGTGTAATCTTTACAATTGTTTTCATAATTTTTCTTGTTATGAGCTGCTAATATATTAAAACAAAAACGGTTGTATTTTTTTTATTATGTTTTACAGCCATTTTGACACTTGCATAGCTCAGGTGATCTTTATTTTTATCTTTGATTAAAGCAGTGTATCTTGTATTTATGAAAAATGTTTCAAGGGAATTCCAGGTGCTGGTTAAACCGGTTGGGGCACAATGCAACCTTTCCTGTACTTACTGTTATTACCTTGATAAAAAGGATCTGGCAGGTGACTGTCCGCAGCGACATATGCCTGTACAGATTCTTGAGAGATATATCAGCCAGCATATTGAAGCCACCACGGCTGACACTGTCCGGTTCTCATGGCACGGGGGTGAGCCACTGCTTGCCGGCATTGATTTTTTCAGGAAGATTACCGAATTGCAGGGCATATATATGCCTGCCGGAAAAAATCTGATGAACGGTTTGCAGACCAATGGCATACTGATTGATGATGCCTGGTGCAGATTTTTTTCCGATAATAATTTCTCGGTGGGCTTAAGTATTGACGGACCCTCTTTCCTTCATGATGTGTACCGCAGGACGGCCGGGGGGAGTTCAACATTTCACCGGGTGAAGGCAGCATATCTCTTGCTGAAGGAATACGGTATACACACAGAGACACTATGTGTTGTCAATGCGGAGAACGTGATGTACCCACTGCAGGTTTATGATTTCTTCAGGGCCCTGGGGGCGGAATATATTACCTTCATCCCCCTGGTTGAAAGAAACAATGATGGCAGTGTGGCAGACTTTTCAGTGCCACCTGAAGAGTATGGTGCTTTCCTGGCTGCTGTTTTTGACCGGTGGAAGGCCCATGATATTGGCCATACCAGGGTGCAGATCTTCGAAGAGGCTCTTCGTTCAGCTTTCAGGCAGGATCATACCCTGTGTATTTTTAAGAAGACCTGTGGAGGGGTACCTGTCATGGAGATAAACGGCGATCTTTATTCATGTGATCATTATGTTGACAGCCATCATCTGGTTGGCAATATCAATGACAGCAGCCTGGCTGATATGCTTGACTGTGCCAGGCAGAAAGATTTTGGCAGGCAGAAGCTCAGCACACTTCCCTCTTTTTGTCTCGAATGCGGGGTAAGGGATATGTGTAATGGTGGATGCCCTAAGAACAGGTTTGTCTTTTCGCCCGCTGGTGAGCCCGGGCTTAATTATCTGTGTCCGGGATATAAAATTATTTTCGGGCATATAAAATTATTTGCCGCAGCAGTGGAAAAGGTATGGAAGCAGGGTCTGTGACTAATCGCCGGCTGACAAATCCTGCAATTGACATACAGGACTGTCAGGGAAAGGCCGTGCTGCTTTTTATGTTGACAGCTTATCCCTGAAGAATTTTATTGTCCTTGCCCAGGCTTTCTTAGCTGCTTCTTCATGGTACCTGCCGGGATTTGAATCATTATTGAAAGCATGTGATGCTCCTTCATATATATAAATGCTGTATTCAACCCCGGCTTCCTTAAGGGCTTTCTCAAATTCTTCTATTCCTGCATTTATACGGTCATCATTACCGGCATAATGGGCCATTATCGCTGCCTTTATCTTCGGAACATCTTCAGGGTCGGGCTGACTGCCATAATAGGGAACAGCGGCATCCAGTTCGGGAGCATTAACAGCCACTGTATTTGTCATGCCGCCACCCCAGCAGAAGCCTGTACAGCCTACTTTGCCGTTTGTCAGTGGATGGGTGTCAAGGTATTTGACAGCTGCAACAAAATCTTCCACTGTTTTTTCATTATTAAGCTCCCTCATCATCGCCCTGCCCCTGTCCGGATTATCTTCGGGGGTGCCGCCAAGCGGTGAGTTGGCGTCGGGTGCTAAAACAAGGAATCCCTCAGTAGCCATCCGGCGTGCCAC
>JAWLFR010000044.1:0-17050 GCA_041685495.1 Bacteroidales bacterium | reverse complement strand
GGGAAGATGGCTGCCATTTGTGGAATTTACAAAAAAAATAACTGATTCTGAGAAATTTGTAAAATCTGTAGTTAATGCACCGGGGGATAAATTTGAATATGTTTTTGTTATTAGAAAGCGAAATGAATTTGTTGGGTTAATAGGTTTTAAAGACACTGACAGATTGAATAAAAAGACAGAAATTGGATATTGGCTTTCTGAACATCATCAAAAACAGGGGATTATAACAAAATCACTTGATAAACTTTGTGATTTTGCTTTCAACAAACTTGCAATAAACAGGATACAGATAAAATGTGCTGTTGAAAATAAAGCGAGTATTAAAATTCCCATGAGATTGGGATTTAAGTTTGAGGGAATTGAACGACAAGGGGAACTTCTTACAGGGAATATGTATACCGACCTGGAGGTATATAGTAAGTTGAAGTGTGATAAATGAAATGAGAGATAAAACAACATATATTGCAGGATCTTCTTTGACCGGCCATTTAATATTTGTTTTTTGTTGTTTCTGTAAAATTTTTAAAACTTAAAAATAGATTGAAATGGAATCAATATCACCAAATATCTTCGTTAACAATATTGACGAGACTATTAAATTCTATGAGTACCTGGAATTTAAGTTAACCATGAGGGTGCCGGAACAGGGGGATTTGGTTTGGGCAATGATGATAAATGGAAATGTAACGTTTATGTTTCAGACATTTGAGAGCTTAGGTGCTGACCTGCCCGAAATTTCGAGACAGGATGGTGGTTCATTGCTGCTTTATATTAGAATAAAAGAAATCCGGAAATATCACGACAGAATTAAGGACCGGGTGAATATTATGAAAGGGCTTGAAAAGACCTTTTACGGTGCAACGGAATTCTCAATCAAGGATAATAATGGCTACATTTTGACTTTTGCTGAGAATGAAGAGTGAAGAGTAAACCGCACACGTTCAGCTGAAATTTTACTTTTATAAAGAGAATATCTTTGTATGATAGCACTATAACTATATGAAATGGATATATTTATGTTGTGTAATTAGTTTTTACATTTTAAACAGATTCCCGCTGGCAATAATCAAACCAGAACGGTGACATAAAACAACACAGATATGAAAAAAATCACAAGCTTTTCACTTTTGATAATTACGATAACAATAATATCGTGTGACAATGAACCGGTTACAGTGCCGGATGATTTTACAGCTTCACAGGGCACATATATGGGTGTTGTTCATCTTGCCTATGGAGATAATGACGGGCAGGCAATTGTATACAGGTTTAATGAAAACAATGCCCAGTGGGAAGAGATATCCTGGACATGGTCCACCCAGTGGGATGATAATGGATGGCTACTGCCCGATAACAGGCTGATAGCAGGAAAAGAATACCGGTATAAAATGCAGATTTATGCCGAAGGACAGGGGGATGAATTTAGCGATTATTCCCGGGAAATTACCGGTTATGCTTTTAAAGCTGACCCGGTTGAGATAAGCTCATTAAACAGGCAAAATGATGGTAGCCTTGAGATTACGATTAACTGGACAAACCCTAACGATTTACTTGAAATAAATAACCTGCAGGATATTAATTATGATATTTACCGCACCGAAGACGGAAATTATTCTGATTTTTCCTTAATTAAAACACTGAATGAAGTTGTTTATAACACCAGTGACATAAATTATGACTGGTCATACACAGACACAGATTATTCCCTCGAACCTTCCAGGAGTTACAGCTATAAGATCGCAACCCGTTATATGTATGATTTTGTAGACTCTAATGGTTCGTACCGGGACTATAACGAATACTCTGTTGATGGTGAACCTGCCGACGATGAAGGCGCTGGTACCGGGAATGGAGGCAACCCGGTAGTGGAATATACCACAAGCGACCTTGGTCAGGTATTAACGGCATCATCAGGTGTTATCGAAGATATTGAAGAAAAGTTAGTTGATAATACCTTATACTTAGGAGCGATAACTGATGCAGACCTGTATGGCAAGCCGGCATTGTATGAATTTAATGGTTCAAGCTGGCAGAATGTATGGGGCACAGTGCCTGATGTTGAATTTGGCCGGGTTAATTTTGCAATATCGAATACCGGCTCGTACCTGGCCGGCATAAATGATTCTTTAAGTGTTTTCCGGTGGGATGGCTCGGCCTGGTCAGAAAACATGACACCTGATAACCTTGGACAGGAAGACAGTCCTGCTGCAGTAAGTATTGAAGTTCTGGACAATGAACTTTATATGGCTGTTGAGCAGCATCCCGATTACAACCTTCAGGTAATGAAATACAATGGGAGCACCTGGGATACTGTAGGCGGCGATGGTAACGGCATTATCGCAAGCGGTTCAATTTTCGAAACTAAACTAAAAACTATCAGCGGAACACTTTACCTTCATTACATAATTGATGATGTTTTATATATTAAACATTTAGAGGGAAGCACCTGGACCACAGACTTAACATGGGGACAGGAATGGTTGAATGATATTGAACTGGTAAAGACCGGAACTCAACTCTACTTCAGTTCCGGCTCAGCTTCTACTGATTTCGACGGCGGGGTTTACAGGGTCGATAATACAACTACCGTAACAAACTTAATACCTGATGACCACGAAACATGGTTTACACTGGGAGCATTTGACCTGACGGCAAATTCGGACGGCGAGCTTATTGTTGCCAGCATGAAATACGAATACGAAGATGAATCACAGACATCCCTTGTATCCTATCCGCATCTGAATGTATATGACGGAACGGAATGGAAAACCATTTCGGGCGATTTTACTGACGGGGTACCACCGGTTGCACTAAGCGCAATCGGTAACGATGTCTATTATATCTATGGTGATGTTACTACCGTTAATGCCGCTAACGATCCATCTGCCATTAAATTAAAAAAACTGACTAAACAGAGATAATAAACCCCGCATGCTGCAGAACGCAAAGCACCTGTTAAGCATAGCGCAAAAGCCTGTTTAGGAGAAAATCGGTTTTTTGTTCTAAAATATTATTTTTATGAGCGAAAAATGCATGAAGAAAATATGTGATAACCTAAACAATTATAAATAATGGAGATTCAAAAGAGAAACAACTTCATTTGCTTTGGCCTGCTTATAGCGATATTGATCATTGTTCATTATGTCATTGTCTTGTGGCCTGACGTCGAAATGCTCCAAAGCCAGAAGTCACTATTTTCCTGGCCGGCCATTGGAATTATCGGACTCCTGGGATTGCTTGGTGTTTACCTGCTGAATTTTACAGGATTGAAAAAATTGTGGGACGCCGGGGTGGGGGTTAAACAGAAAGTCTTATACCCCTTCGCCCTTGGACTGATCCTCGGATCCATACAGTCAGTATATGATATATTCACCGGGGCAAGCGACAAAATAGCTGCAAGTATGGGTCTTGGTGACATTCACATCGATTTTCCATTTTCAATCCCGGTTTATACCGGAGGCGCAATTATTGTATGTACTATATACTATCTGATCCCGATATCACTTGTTGTTTACCTGGTCTCCACAAGGATACTGAAGGGCAAAGCCGAGGGAACTGTTTTCTGGTCTGTTGGTATCCTGATAGCTTTATTCGAGCCCCTTACAAACCCCGGGATATCAATCATTCAGCAGGTGGGTGCCGTTGCCATTCCGATGTCAGTATTCGTTCTTATTTTCAACCTGGTATCTATTACCTATATCCGGAAATACGGTTTTATTACAGCCTATTTTTTACGGATAGGCGAGTATGCAGTCTGGCATATCCTGTACCCGGTGGTATTTTAAGTTCCACATCCAAATCCGCGGTCTGTTATCTTTCCGGCCCGTTTTATAAGGGACAACCAGGAAAATGAAATATAAAGATAATCTAGCGCATTGAAAGAATGGTGAGGATGTGATAAAAACCAAACATTTTGTGTGTTTCTGTGTTTAAATAAGTAATGAAGAGAGAGCTTTCTATATTGTTATCTTTTATAATACCGGAAGGTCATGGCAGTTTGGCTACCGGCAAGCATTTTGTGGTGCTGAAGCCATGAAAACAAAGATATCCGGGTACTTTTTCAGACATTCATAAATCTTAATCATTAATACTTAATTAATATGGCTTATTACATAAATAAAACAATTTCAGCAGAGTTCGACGATGCTTTGGAGCTGGTAACAGAAGCATTAAAAAAAGAAGGTTTTGGAGTACTATCCGAAATTGATATGCAGCAAAAGCTAAGGGAAAAAGTGGATGTTGATTTCAGGAAATACAAGATCCTTGGTGCATGTAACCCGCCGCTTGCCTATAAAGCTCTGCAGCAGGAAGATAAGATTGGCACCATGCTTCCCTGTAATGTAGTAGTACAGGAAACCGGCAAGGGCCAGGTGGAAGTGGCCGCCGTTGACCCGGTAGCTTCGATGAAGGCCGTTGATAATAAGGAAGTGGCTGTTATTGCCGGCGAGATTAGGGCAAAACTTGAACGCGTTGTATCATCATTATAAAAAAAAATAGGGGTATTAATTTAATATCGATAGATGGAGCATAATATGCAAAATAAATATTATTGCCCCATGAAATGCGAGGGCGATAAAATCTATGATCATCCTGGGAAATGCCCTGTGTGCAATATGCACCTGGTTCCGGTTGGAGGAGATAATCATGAGCATGAACATCACCACCATGGTGAACACAAACATGAGCATAACCAGCACACTGATCCGGCAAGTGGCGGCAAATATTTTTGCCCTATGCGCTGTGAAGGTGATAAAACATATGATAAGCCGGGCGATTGTCCCGTTTGCGGGATGCATCTTAAGAAAGAAGAAACTAAACAGGTACCGGGTAGTAAGAAAACCAAATACACCTGCCCGATGCATCCTGAAATAAAAAAGGACAGTCCCGGGAGTTGCCCGAAATGCGGAATGGCTTTAGTCTCTGAGAGAGCAGAAGAAACCAGCGAAGAGGAGAAAGCATATAAAAAAATGGCCAAAAAATTCTGGGTGGCAGTGGGGCTGAGCATACCGGTATTTATTATAGCCATGTCAGACTTTTTTACCTTTCTTAAGCTGGATGAGATAGCTCCAAAAAGAGTGTGGGGCTGGGTTCAATTTATCCTGGCTACACCTGTTGTTTTCTATTCCAGTCGTGAATTTTTTAAGAGAGGCTGGAGTTCTGTTGTACGCCGGAGTCCTAACATGTGGACATTAATATCCATAGGTGTTGGCGCTGCTTACCTTTTCAGTGTGTTTGCCCTGATCATACCCGGTGCTTTCCCTGAGCAGTTCAAAGATGCATCGGGTAACGTTCACCTTTATTTCGAAGCTGCAGCCGTTATTCTCACACTGGTTTTACTCGGCCAGGTACTGGAACTCCGTGCTCACAGCAAAACCAATTCTGCCATAAAGGCCCTATTGAACCTGGTGCCACCAGTGGCAAGGGTGATCCGTAAGGGAGAAGAAAC
This sequence comes from Bacteroidales bacterium, assembly GCA_041685495.1. Classification (GTDB taxonomy): domain Bacteria; phylum Bacteroidota; class Bacteroidia; order Bacteroidales; family VadinHA17; genus UBA9300. The sequence continues at coordinate 11,604 of JAWLFR010000044.1, read as the reverse complement.
AGAAATACCCCTTGAAGAAGTACAGGAAGGTGATATTTTAAGGGTGCGGCCCGGAGAGAAAATACCGGTAGATGGGATGCTCACAGCCGGAACAGCCGTAATTGATGAAAGTATGATATCCGGTGAACCTATCCCGGTGGATAAATCTCAAGATGACAAGCTTACTGCTGGAACGATAAACGGGAATACTTCGTTCGAGATGAGAGCTGAAAAGGTAGGCGAAGACACCCTTCTTGCTCAAATAATTGAGATGGTCAACCAGGCCAGCCGTTCGCGTGCGCCTATACAGAAACTGGCAGATGTGGTGGCTAAATACTTTGTTCAGATTGTTGTTGGTGTTGCTATTATCACCTTTGCCGTCTGGGCTGTCTGGGGTCCCGAGCCGGCTTATGTTTACGCATTTGTAAATGCAATAGCTGTACTTATTATAGCCTGTCCCTGTGCTTTAGGCCTGGCTACACCAATGTCAATAATGGTAGGTTCCGGAAGGATGGCTCAGGCCGGCGTGCTGGTAAAAGATGCCAGGGCCATTGAAGAGATGAATAAGGTAAATACCCTTATTATCGATAAAACCGGGACAATTACCGAAGGCAAACCGGCATTAAAATCTTTCCGCTCGTTTGGAGAATTATCCGATACAGATATACTCAGGATAGCTGCTTCAGTTGACGCCAGCAGCGAACACCCGGTTGCGGAAGCAATTGTAAGAAGTGCAAAAGAAAAGGGGATCCGTCTGCAAAAGACAGAACAATTTGAAGCAATTACCGGTAAAGGCGTAAAAGGAATTATTGAAGGTAAAAATGTCGGCCTGGGAAACAGCAGGTTGACTGATGATTTTGACGCAACACTCACAGAGGAACAGCAGGAAATAGTGAAAGAATGGCAGCTGACCGGTCAGACTGTTATGTTTCTTATAATCGGAAACAGGGTAGAGGGGATTGTAAGCGTAGCTGATACCATTAAAGAATCTTCTGCCGGAGCGATACGGGAATTACAGGAAATGGGCGTAAAGGTCTTTATGCTTACCGGCGACAATAAATATACAGCCAAAGCAGTGGCGGAAGAATTAAAACTGGATGGCTATGAGGCAGACTGCCTGCCTGAAGATAAGTTCGATAAAGTGAAGGAATTGCAGTCGCAAGGTCAAAAAGTTGCCATGGCAGGTGATGGAATCAACGATGCTCCGGCGCTTGAACAGGCTGATGTGGGTATTGCTATGGGAACCGGCACCGATATTGCCATGCAGAGTGCTGAAATAACACTGGTAAAAGGAGACCTGGATGGTATACTCCGGGCTCGTGAGCTGAGCCATAAAGTCATGCGAAACATCAAACAGAATCTGTTCTTTGCTTTTGTTTACAATGCCCTTGGTGTTCCGATAGCTGCCGGAATACTGTTCCCGTTTTTCGGAATATTGCTCAGCCCGATCATAGCTGCTGCTGCTATGAGCTTCAGCTCAGTTTCGGTTATCTCTAATGCATTAAGATTGAGAAAAGTTTAGTTTTATATTCTTAATTTGATGATGTAGTCCTGTGCTGCTAACCGGAATACTTCCCGGAGTTTTTTCTGTTCAATTGCAATTAAGAGTTATTATTAAATGGTATAAAAAAGCCGCCTCTTCAGGACAGCTCTTTTTTTATTCTTATGTAAATTTTTAATGCTTTACAATGGTGTTACCCTCCAGGGTAACTCCGCCATTGGCGCCGGAAAGCATTACATAACAATATTAATAAGTTACATCATTCACACATTCTTATCATTTGATATTCTTTATTGAAATTCTCTAATCCTGGATTATGATTTAAGCTGTCTGTATATATACTGATTATCTTAGCTAAATGGCCAATGACTGGTACCTTTGCAGCTATTAATAAATTATATCAGGACTTTGTAATGCATTTCTCTGCAATTGTAATTTCCATTCACAGCAATTAGCATAGATGCCTGGTTAATTAAAGAAAAAATTATCTTTAGACTGTGAAACAAGCCTGAAAGAGGATCTCTCCGGGTGTTTGACAGAGTAGATGTTGGCAAATATTATGGACTTATAATTAATTTTTCAGTTCTTATGGCTTATAAACGGATAATAATAACAGGTTTTGGGGAACCAAGGGTAATGCAAATGGTCGAAGAAAATGCCTTACCTGAGCCAAAGGAAGGAGAGGTCAGGGTAAGAGTGTTAAAGACCAGTGCAAATTTTACGGATATAATGATAAGGAAGGGGAAGTACCCGGACGTAAAAGACAAACCGCCATTTTCTCCTGGTTATGACATGGTTGGTATTGTCGATAAGCAGGGTAAAGGTGTAAAGGGAGTCAAGGTCGGGGACAGGGTAGCAGATATGACGGTTATTGGAGCCTACTCAGAATATATTTGCCTGCCTGCAGAAAGATTGACACTATTACCTCCTGATGTTGATGCTTCTGAGGCGGTTACACTGATTCTTTCATATATGACTGCTTACCAGATGTTGCATCGGGTTACCAGGATGACTGAGGGGAAAAGTATCCTGATTCATGGAGCCGGTGGTGCGGTGGGAATAGCAATGCTTCAGTTAGGCAAACTTCTCGGTTTAAAAATATACGGAACAGCTTCCGGGTCAAAACATGATTTAATAAAAAAACAGGGTGGCATTCCCATTGATTACAAAGAAGAAGATTTTGTAAAAAGTATCCATGAATTGACAAATGATGGGGTTGATGCTGTTTTTGATCCAATTGGTGGTGAGAACTTCAAAAGGTCATTTAAATCATTGAGACCCGGAGGAAAACTGCTTGCATTTGGGTTTTATAATGCTGTTATGGGCAAAGGAGGCAGTATTCCAATGGATTTTGTGAGAATAATGTTATGGAATATTTTGCCAAACAGAAGAAAGGCAGGTTTCTATTCCATTGGTGCATTACGAAAAAAACACCCTGAGTGGTTTAAAGAGGATTTGCAAAAATTATTTGGGCTGCTTGAAGACGGTGCAATCAAACCTGAGATTGCAGATCATTTTGCTTTGGAAAAAGCTAAAGAGGTTCATGAAAAAATTGAAAAAGCTGAGATTAAGGGTAAAATTGTATTTGATGTTGCACAGATTTAATGTACAGTAATTGAGCTTTGAAACATGTTTTTTATCTTTGAAGCTTATTTTGCTCTGGTCGTGGTACGAAGTAGAAATTGGGATTACAGCCACCACTTCTGGTTGTGGATAATCCGGTTTTAGTCACTTTTTACCTTGTAGTAATGTGCAGTGCATTGTGAGAAAATGAATAATATTGAAAACAAGTGTCGGAAATTATACCGAAACCCGGGGTCAGGAATACATTTATGCAAAGGGAAAGCAGTTATGGCTGTTCTGGGGACTGGTACCTGTTGGCAGAACAAATGTTAATACACCGGGCGATGGCAATTGTGAAGTGGTTACAAGATTTAATTTCGGAGATGTTCTGATTGGCGGATTGACAGGCGGCATTGTTACTTCTTATTCAATAAAAGTAATAGCTAAAAAGAACTAAAAATCTGCCCGAAATAAAAAGTATTCAGGTTAGTTTGCAGGTCCGGATGATAAGCAGGTATTGACTTCGCCGGTAATGATTATTATGTATGGTCATAGTGTTTGTGAAAACATGTCCCGATTTTCCAATTTTGACCCTACGGATGAAATTATTTTTGTCATGAACTTTTTTTTAACCAAAATATTAAACAATGACAAGACTAATTTCATGGGTTGAAATCCCAACACTGGATTTTGAAAGAGCCGTAAGATTTTACAGATCAGTACTGAAGATCGAACTACAGACAATTGATTGTGGTGAAGAAAAGATGGCATGCTTCCCGGGTGGGGAAGGAGCAATTTCTTTTGCCCCTGACTTTAAACCGGGTAAAGATGGAGTACTGGTGAGTTTTAATGCGGGAAATGATCTTGAAGGGACAATTGAAAGAATTAAAACAAACGGTGGAACAATTGTTCAGCCAAAAACAAAAATTGAGGCCGAAGGAAGGGCTTACTTTGCTGTATTTATTGACTGCGAAGGGAACAGGGCAGGTCTTTACGGAGATAAGTAGCTGATGATCCGGGATTATGAATATGCCGGTGCAGACTCATAATCCCGGTTTTAAAATATTAAATTTGCAGGCCTTATTAAGTGAAATGATATATAATATTTCAAAACCATCATTGCAGTTATCAAAGTTCATAAAACATTACTGGACTCTGGAAAATTGTATTCCTGATGGCAGACAACATATTCAGCGAATTGTTCCAAGCGGATTACCTGAACTTATCTTTTATTTTGGAGATAAACCGGTTTCATCAAACCGGAAAAAATCAATTAATGAATGCAGCTTAATAAGCGGTCAGCTGAATGAATTTTACGATATAAAAATTACCGGAAATATTTCCCTGTTTTCAATCATCTTTAAGCCGCATGGCTTGTCCTTTTTTCTGGATATTCCTTTAGAGGAATTATATAATCAAAATGTTCCTTTTGAATTAATATTTAAAAATGAAGTAAATAAGCTGGAAACCAGGCTGTATGAAGCCGGATCATTCACAGAGAGAATAATAGTAATTGAGAACTGCTTATTAAATATTCTGAAGAACCGGGTATTGAAAAGCAATTATGAAAGAATCAGTAATAGCATATTCAGGATAAACCAATCGAAAGGCCTTGTGAATATTGACGATCTGGCCTCGGATGCCTGTTATAGCCGGAAACAGTTTGAACGCATTTTCTCAAATCTTATCGGAACATCACCCAAACAATTTTTAAAAATTATCCGCTTTCAAAATGCAATTGATATAAAAGCAAAGGATCAAAGCCTTAGCCTCACAAATCTTACTTATCAATGTGGTTATTATGACCAGGCACATATGACAAATGATTTTCAAAAGTTATCCGGCATGAGTCCAAAGCAGTATTTCAATGAGTGCGAACCTTATTCAGATTATTTTCAATGATCTTGTGTAAATAAACAATGTGTATGTGTAAATGCTTCATTCAAACAGTATTAATAATAAGGTGGTAGAGTTTGATAACCAGTTTGTGACAAGGGAACATCTTTGCCTGACCGTATCATTTGACCATGATATAGTTGATGGAGCCCCCGCATCACGGTTTATGAACCAGTTGACAGAGACAATTAAAAACGGTCACTTAATACTGATGGATTGAGTGCTTCCGGGAGGGATGAAAGTTTATTTCTCTATCAATTCATAATTATGAAAAGGCTTATATTTCATAGTCCACAGAAACGGGAACAAGAAAAATATTCCACCAATAACAGCACCAACATCCACTTCTTCATTTCTGGAAAAGCTGGTAGTTAAATCCTCATAGCCTTCCTTTGTTAATCTTACAATATTAGTAGAGCCAACAGGTTTTGTGTCACTGTGAGTATAAGGGGTAGTTCCAACAGGCTCTCCGTTAAGATATAATTTTGCTCCCGGAGGGTCAGACTGTATCATTGTTGTACTGACACAACCAGCAAAAAGGAACACCATAGCCAATAATAAAGCTATGGTTCTTAAGCCAAAGGAAATTTTCATAATACCTGGTTTTGATTGGATTTAAATTCCATGTGAAGATATTAATTAATAGTAATCTATTCAAATTAATATGATATAGATATGGGATTTATCCGGTATACTTTTACATGAATCTTTATAAACAACAGTGATTGACATTTTCATGACAAGCCAGGAACCAGGAAGCCGCTGAATGATGAGCGTTTTCTCCTTATCGCATCAATTGCTAAACTCCTTGTGGCACCTGAGTTAATAACAGATTACATATTTGAAAATTATTATTATGTTATTATTTTTATGTTACTGAAAACCGCCAAAATATAACTAAGCAAAAACAGCGAATGAAATATTATTTGATCAGTATCCTGATAGTTTTCCTTGCTTTAGCAGCTTGTGATGATAAGGTTAATGATTCTCAGCTGATACAGGTAGATCTTACTGACAGACACAAAACAATACAGTATAACCTTAATGAATATGTGTCTGATTTAAACCTAATAAGGCTGGAAACCAACAACACTTCACTGATAAGATATTTCAGAGGTCATGTTGGTGAGAATTATATTATCGCCTTAGAAAGGGATCGCATACTTCTGTTTAACTCCGCAGGCCGGTATATCAAAACCATAGCTAAAAAAGGTAAGGGTCCCGGCGAGTTTGCACAAATAGATGCATGGGTGGTTGATGAAAAAGAAAACTTTTTCTTATATCACGATGTGGGTAAAGATTATATCTGCAATTATAACCTTAATAAGCAGCAGTGGGAAGAAAATATTCCTTTTGAGGATCATGGTTATTTAAGCCGGATGGTGCTGGTGAATGATACCACACTATCAATACTGCCGGGCATGTTTACCCAATATGGATACCTGTTTTTTAATCAAACACTTAGCGGGCATATTACCGGTGGCGTTTTTAAGGAGAATATACCACACCCGGGCAGCTGGTCAGGGAAATCACCTGCTTTTAAAAAGACCCCTGATAATTCGATTGTTTTCCAGGCCTCAGAATGTGATACAGTCTACAGAATTGATGGAAATAACATGAGCCCATTATATTTCCTGCTGGTTGATAAACCTAAAAAAAACGGTAACGTAACAACGGGTTCGTATGTCTCGTACCTGCATTCAGATGAAAATCAGCTATTGATAACCAGGATCGGGTACGAAACGGTAAGCACACATAACTCGGTGAGCACAAGTGGTACTGAGGCTGAATATGTATGCATTGATCTGAAGACTATGGAAATAAGCCGGTTTGACTCGTTTCAGCTTCAGGTTAATGATATAGAGCTGAAGGTGAAAAATATTTCTTTCCCCAATAGGGATGAGATAATTATTACCTGTCCCGCGCCCGACTTTAAAAAGGCTGTGAATGAAGCTTTGGTAAAAACTGATCTGGACGACAGGGAAAAAGAGAGGCTCAGGCAGCTTGACAGTGAGATTTATGAAGCTGATAATCCAATACTTATTACCGGAAACTGGAAGCGCTGATTAACGATGATTTGGGTGTAGGGGTGGGAAGAGGAATTGCCTCGCTGCGCTCGGCGGATCCTCCTTATCAGAGCTGCAAATAAAAGCCGGGCTGGCTTTGCCAGCCTCAATCCAAAAGTCTCGCAAAAAAGGAAAAGCGAGCTTTCCTTTTTTGCTCGCTTTTGTCTTGTCTTTACGGCTTTTATTCGCTCGTGAACCCGGAGGAACTCGAATCCCCAACCTCCTGATCCGTAGTCAGGTGCTCTATCCAATTAAGCTACGGGTCCATTTTAACTGCTTTGCCATGTCCTGTATCCGACGCCTGGTGGCTGACCGGGATAATCCGGTTCCCCCTCTGTAAACGCTCAGCAAAAATCGTGCTGATAGGTTCCGGGACATCAAATACCGGCATTGCAGCTGCAAATATACCAAAAATTTGAATCCTGTAAAATGAAATCTGCTTACTACTGTGCGGATGAACTGTTTTTTTATTTGTAAATTGCATATGCAATAAAAATCAAGGAAATGAAAAAAGCTCTCAGGGTTATTCTCAGGATTACAGGCATTATAGTGCTGGTATTATTACTGGCTGCAATAATCATCCCGGTACTGTTTAAGGACAGGATAAAGGAAAAGGTGGTGAGCATGGCCAATGAACAGGTTGATGCCGAACTGTATATAGGTGATTTTGGTATCACGCTCTTCAGGAACTTTCCAAACCTTACTTTCCGTCTTAAAGAGATGGGCGTTACAGGCGTGGGTATGTTCGGGGGCGATACCCTGGCATCAGTAAAATCGTTTAACCTGGTATTTGATATCAGCTCTGTATTCTCCGAATCAGGCTACCGCATAACAGCAATAGATATAGACAGGCCGGTGGTCAATGCCATAATACCGGAGGACGGCAGGGCTAACTATGATATAGTGCCGCTGACTGAAGAAGATGTCACTGCAGGCGGTGAGACAGTCACAGAAGAAGGGACGGAAGAGGATGAGAGCGACCTGGCCTTCAGCCTGAAAAGGTTTAAGATAAGCAATGGCGGTATATCATACACTGACGAAACCTCCGGCATGAAAGCTGTTATCAGTGACCTTGACATGATGCTGAGCGGCAATATGGCTGCCGGTAAGACAGACCTTCTGCTGGAGACAGATATAGGAAGCCTTGATTTTATTACCGGGGGTGTCAGGATGCTTAACAGGGCGGAGATACATGCTGTGTTTGATGTTATTGCCGACCTTGAAAATAACAGCTACTTGCTGGGTGAAAACAGTATTCTTATCAATGCTATGAAGCTGGTTTTCTCAGGATCGGTTGAGCTGGACGGGGAAGATATAGTAAGCAACCTCAGCATTGCTACGGCAGATACTGAATTCAAGTCGCTGCTATCCATGGTTCCGGCTGTATATATGGAAGGCTATGAGGGTCTGGATGCCACAGGCAGCTTTAAGCTTGAAAGTGTTATAAAAGGTCGCTACAGTGCTGCCGACAGCCTGCTGCCAGATGTAAACCTCACATTTACAGTAAGTGATGGCGGTATTGCTTACCCCGACCTGCCGGAGTCGATTGATAATATCAATATAGCAGCTGCCGTGGCTGTTGATGGCACTGAGCCTGATAGAACGGTGGTGGACATTAAGCAGTTCCATTTTGAGCTGGCAGGTAATCCTTTTGACATGCATATGCAGCTGAGCACTCCTGTCAGCAATCCCGCCGTGGATGCATCCTTCACCGGCAGTATAGATATGGAAGCGCTTGCCGGTGCAGTGCCTGTGGAGATGAATAATCTGAAAGGTGTCATTGATATGGCTCTTGGTGTGAAGGGCAGCATGTCCATGGTGGAGGAAAGGGATTTTGACAGTGTGGAGGCTTCAGGGAGCATTAAGATGTCAGGCTTTGAGCTGGGGATGGATGATATGCCGCCAATAGGCATAGATCAGGCTGAATTTAATTTCTCACCTCAGTATGCAGCACTGGATAAGCTGGAGATAGATATAGCGGGAAATGCTATAAGCCTGACGGGCCGGTTGCAGAACTACCTGCCTTTTGCCCTGAAAGGGGAGACCCTGTCAGGCACCATGAACCTGTACTCTGCATATATAGATCTGGATACTATATTATCCTATATGCCTGTTGATACCACAGTAAGCGCTGAGGACACTGTAGCACTGTCAGTGATAAGGCTGCCGGAGAATGTTGATTTTGAGTTTTTGTCGCTTATAGACAGGTTTAATTACAGTCCGCTCGAAGCAAGCAATCTGAAAGGAAATATAATATTGAGGGAGGGTGTACTGATGATCAGGGAAACCGGACTGCAAACACTGGGTGGCGAGGTGGCACTCAATGCCGAATATGATCCGCGCGACAGTCTGGATGTACGACTTGTATCCGGACTCTCAATAACAGGTATAGGTATAAACGAATCATTCAACACTTTTAATACCATTCGTCAGCTGGCACCGGTGGCAGCAGGCATGGATGGCGATGTGTCAGTCGATTTTGACTTTACTTCACAGGTGGGTGAGGGTATGATGCCTCTTACAGAATCAATAAGCGGCAGCGGCCGTCTCAGGTCTGATGAGATACAGCTTGTCAGCTCACCTGTATATGAGAAGATAAGCTCTGTGCTTCAGTTTGGTGATTATTCCAATACCTTTAAGGATGTTGATGTTAACTTTGAGGTAAGGGACGGCCGTGTGTATATTAAACCCTTTGATACAAAGCTGGGCGATATGAAGGTTAATGTAAGCGGTGATCATGGTCTGGACCAGACAATAAACTATTTAATGAAGGTGGAGGTGCCATCTTCAAAGCTACCCCCGGGCATGAGCTCGGTGCTGACCGGACTGGCAGCCAGCGCTGCTATGCTAGGTGTGGAATATTACCAGCCTGAAATAATAAAGATGAATGTGAAAATAGGTGGTACGGTTAAGGATCCGGAGATCAGGCCCTCGCTTGGCGGGGAAGAAGGTGCTTCCGGTGTTAAAGAGACCGTCAAAGAAGCGGCTAAGGAGGCTGTTCAGGAGCAGGTGGAGGAAGTGAAGGAGCAGGTCACGGACAGAGCTGCTGAAGAGGCGGAGAAAATACTGGTTGAGGCACAGAAAAGGGCTGATATGGTAAAGGTGGAAGCGGCTGAGGCTGCTGTAAAGATAAGGGAGGAAGCCGACAGGAACGCTCAGAAACTTATTGATGAGGCTGCCGACAAGGGTATGCTTGCAAGGATGGCTGCTGAAAGGGCTGCTGAAGCTTTACGTAAGGAGGCAGATAAGAAAGCCACTCAGCTTGAAGAGGAGGCAGCCAGGCAGGCAGACAAGATTATGGAAGAGGCAAGGGAGAAGGCAGCTGATATAAAAGGATAAGTGATTATTAACTGGTCTGTAATATTTTTTTCACGGTTTCTTAGCCAGGGCTTAACATTTCTGTAGCAAAAATTCTTCACTTTTGTAATGCGTGTAAACAAAATATTTCTCACTTCCAAACAGGTCAACAATGATTTGCCCGCAGTGATAGGTTTTCCATCCGAAATCATCACTCAGGTGCCCCGTTCAGGGGGCACCTTTTTTCTATGCAAGTAAATTAAAAAACCGTCTCAGCTTAACTGCTGAGACGGCTCTTTTTCTATATATGCTATGTGAAGCTAGTATTTTCTTTCCTTAATCCTTGCTTTCTTACCTGTACGCTCGCGCAGGTAGAATATCCTTGCACGACGTACCTTGCCGCGCTTGTTTATATCTATCTTTTCAATAAAGGGAGAGGCCATGGGGAATATTCTTTCCACACCTATGCTACCGGACATCTTACGTACCGTAAAAGTCTGGGTATGCGTGGCTCCTTTCACCTGCAAAACAGTCCCTTTGAACTGCTGTATTCTTTCCTTATTGCCTTCCTTGATCTTATAATGCACCGTAATGGTATCTCCGGCTTTGAAATCAGGATAGTTACTGCTTACAGCATACTCTTTTTCAACAACATTCATCAAGTTCATAATCCTTCGTATTTTGAGGTCGCAAATATATGATTTCTTTTTTTAATAAGGAAGAAACAAAGGTAAAAACTTATAATTATTGTATGTCACTGTTCCCGATACTTTTTTTTTTCATATATCCGTTGAAAAAACTGAAGGGGCTTTGTCCCTGAGGTTATATGAGGAAGTCATTACCTCGCCGTAGGCCCCTGCCGAGCGTATAGCCAGCAGGTCGCCCCTGGACGTGGCCGGCAGTTCCACATATTTACCGAAACTGTCGCTTGACTCGCAGATGGGGCCCACAACATCATATTTCAGCGGGTCTTCCGGGGAGCTGATATTCTCTATCTTATGATGTGCCTGGTACAGTGCAGGCCTTATCAGGTCGGTCATACCGGCATCCACCACCACAAAGTCCCGCTGGCTGCCCTTCTTAACGTACAGCACCCGCGTTATAAGGCTGCCTGCCTGTCCGGTTACCGAGCGTCCGGGCTCAAAATGCAGTGTCTGTTCCGGTCTCAGCTCAAGCAGCTCATGGAATAGTGCGAAGTATTTTTCAAAAGGTGCTTGCTCGCCGGGATCCTCATAGTTTATTCCCAGTCCGCCCCCCACATTGATATGTTCAATACTCACATTACGGCTTTCAAACCATTCC
>JAWLFR010000043.1:7333-17491 GCA_041685495.1 Bacteroidales bacterium | reverse complement strand
TATACCAATCCGCTGGAGGCAGACAGTGATTACCGCAGGAGCCCGTGGTTTGAAGTGTCATGCTGTCCGGGTAACATAGTGCGATTCCTGCCCTCAGTACCTGGATATGTATATGCAAAGCGGGACAATGATCTGTATGTTAACCTTTATGTGCAGGGTGATGTGAACACCGGCCTTGGAGGCAGGGATTTTTCGCTGAGCCAGGAGACGGATTATCCATGGAATGGCGATATAAAGCTTAAAGTCAATAAAAGTACCGGCAAAAAACATAAAATATTTTTACGCATACCGGGATGGGTGTATAATAAACCCGTTCCTTCTGAACTCTATTACTACAGGGAGCCCGGCGACAGCAACTGGAGCATTGAGGTGAACGGTGAGAAATATGAGGGTATCATTATTAACGGCTATGTGGCAGTGGAGAGGAAATGGAGGAAAGGGGATATAATAGAACTGAAACTGCCGATGGAGATACACCAGGTGAAAGCACATGATAAGGTGGACGCCGGCAGGGGAAAGGTAGCGCTGCAGAGAGGTCCCATCGTGTGGTGTGCTGAAGGAACGGATAATAAGCACGGGGTGTTTAATACCCTTATACCCGCTGATGCCGGCTTTAGCTTCAGCTACAGCAGTGATATGCCGTACGGGACAGGTGTAATAGAAGGTATGGTGAAGGACAGCGCAGGCAATGATGTGAAACTGACATTAGTACCCTATGCTTACTGGGCTAACAGGGACGCCGGCGGGATGGAAGTATGGATGAAAACAAATAACTAAGGATATGTTAAAATTAAGGATTACAGCAGTTTTATTTTTCTCAGTATTAATTCTGGCAGGATGTTCGGATAAAAAGGACGGTAAGACCGCCACGGTTGAGCCGGTACCCTTTACATCGGTTACGGTGACTGATAATTTCTGGGCACCGCGACTGGAATCGAACCGCACGGCTACCATTCCTATTGCAATAGAGCAGTCGGAGATAACAGGCCGCATAAAGAACTTTGAAGTGGCAGCCGGTATGGCCCAGGGCGAGTTCTGCTCCGAAGCTCCCTTCGACGACTCTGATGTATTCAAGATAATAGAGGGCGCAAGCTATTCCCTGCAGACTTACCCCGACCCGGAGCTGGAGGCATTGCTTGATACCCTTATCATGAAGATAGGAGAGGCACAGGAGGAGGATGGCTACCTCTATACCTACCGTACCATTATGGGTGATGATTCCCATCCATGGATAGGATCGGAGAGATGGGAGCTGACACATATACTGAGCCATGAATTATATAATCTTGGACATATGTACGAGGCTGCTGTGGCTCATTACAGGGCTACAGGCAAGCGTACATTTCTTGATATAGCCATCAAATCGGCTGACCTTGTTGACCGTGATTTCGGCTGGGGCAAGATAGAGAATTATCCCGGACACCAGGAGATAGAGATAGGACTGGTTAAGCTATACCGCGTAACGGGTGATGAGCGTTATCTTGACCTGGCAAAGTTTTTCCTTGACGTGAGGGGTCCTGACGGGGATGAGTATTCCCAGTCACATAAGAAGGTTGTGGACCAGCGTGAGGCCGTAGGCCACTCGGTAAGGGCAGCCTATATGTATACAGGGATGGCTGATGTGGCAGCCCTGACAGGCGACAGTGAATATATTGAGGCTATAGGTGCTATATGGGAGGATATCGTTCACAGGAAGATATATATTACAGGCGGTATAGGTGCTGCGGGAGGCAATGAGGGATTTGCAGAACCCTATAACCTGCCTAACCTGACAGCTTATTGTGAGACATGTGCCTCCATAGCCAATGTGTTCTGGAACCAGCGGATGTTTCTGCACCATGGTGAGTCGGAGTACTATGACGTGCTGGAAAGAACACTGTATAATGCCCTGCTGTCAGGCGTGAGCCTGTCGGGCGACCTGTTTTTCTATCCCAATGTGCTGGAGTCAACAGGCAGTCACCAGCGGCAGGAATGGTTTGGCTGCGCATGCTGCCCTTCCAATATATCAAGGTTCATACCCTCCCTGCCCGGATATGTGTATGCACGCAGCGATAATGATATATTTGTTAACCTCTACCTGTCCGGCACGGCTATGATAGACTTACCCGGCAACAGCGTTGAGCTGGTGCAGGAGACTGAATATCCTTATGGCGGGAAGGTGGAGCTTACCGTTAACCCTGAGACAGCGGGTGAGTTTTCGCTGAGACTAAGGATACCCGGCTGGGCTGAGGATATAGCTATACCCGGACCCCTCTATGATTTTTCCGATGAGCAGGAGGCCGTGATATCTCTTACGGTAAACGGTAAGACAGAAAGGATAAAGAAAGAGAATGGATATGCTCTTATCAACCGCAAGTGGGAGGAAGGTGATAAGATAATTCTTAATATGCCCATGGAGGTGCGCACGGTGACAGCCGATGAGAGGGTTGAGGCCGACAGGGGCAGGTTTGCCGTACAGCGCGGACCGATAGTGTATGCAGCTGAATGGGCTGATAACGATGGTAAGGTGCTGAACCTTGTCTTTAATCCCGATAATGAGATGAGCATAGAAGAAAGGCCGGGAATGCTGGATGGCACCGTGGTGATAAAGACAGAGGCCCGTCCCGCAGTCAAAAAACTTGATTCCACCGTGGAACTGGGTGAGGAGCGTGATGTTACACTTATACCTTACCACCTGTGGAATAACCGGGGGCCGGGAGAGATGATGGTATGGCTGCCGGCTGAACCGGAAGCGGCAATGGCAACCCCGGCACCTACCGTAGCATATCGCAGTGAGGTGAGCGGCAGCAAGATGAACGGCTCACTCAGCACAATAAAAGACCAGTATGAGCCTAAGAGCTCAATAGATAAAACAAGGTCATACTTTCACTGGTGGCCTGAGAATAACAAGTGGGTATGGCTCCAGTACGATTTTGAAAAGCCGGAGACAGTGTCCTCCTCATCTGTCTACTGGTTTGATGACCGTCCCCACGGGGGCTGCAGGGTGCCCGACGAATGGGAGTTGCTGTATATGGATAAGGGCAGCTGGGTGCCGGTGGAGACCTCAGGTGAGTACAGTGTAACACTTGACGGCTGGGATAAGATAGATTTTGAGCCTGTTGAGACAACAGCCATGCGCCTGAGGATTAAGCTCAATGAGAACTTCTCAGGCGGCGTACATGAGTGGATTGTGGAATAACTACCTTATATAGAATTCTATCATCTCACGTATAGCCTGCTGGCATACCTTGCAGAAAGCATCAGCCTCATTGCTTTTCATACGGCAGTCAAGCTGGGGGCGGTAGATGCCTTTGGCTGAATAGCCACCTCCTTCAAACAGTCCGACTATATCACTGTTCTCTTCCACAGCCGGTGTGGGGACCGGGGTGTCAGGGTCTATCATGTCTTTCCACTTGCTTTCAAAATTCACCAGGGTGCTTATATTTGCCTCCCATGGTTCAACATCAAGTGGATAAAACTCCTCGTAAGCTACATCGGATGAGTAATACTCGTCACCCAGACCGGCAAAGCCGTGACCGAATTCATGGGTGAACACCTGGGGGGTAAGTGCATGGTCTGAGGTGGTGCCGGAATAATAATTATACATCCCTCCACCGCCATAGCTTTCGCTGTTTATCAGGACAATAATATTATCATAAGGTACCACGGCGGCATAGTCTCTTACCGATTTGATATCGTAGGTGGTAAGGTACCTTGCCAGGTCAAAAGTGTAATAGCTGCTGTTAAGTGCTGTTTTACGGTATATATTCTCACCTGGTATATCGGTGCCTGATTCTTCGGATATGGCATCAACAGCCCAGATATTAATTTTGTCGCGGTAATCACTGAAAGGCTCATAGTCAAACAGTACATCGGCCAGCCTGCTTACATCCTTGTGGAACTTATCTATCTCATCTTCCGTATATCCTTCGGCAATAAATACAAGATCAACAGCCCTGTGATGATCTTCTGTGCCTGATATTTTTTTGTAGCCAACCTTTTTTACCGGCTCCCTGAGTATGAAATAGTCATCCGGATCAATGACCGTCTCATATACCTTTTGCAGACTCCCGTCTTTCATGTACTTTTTCAGGACGAAGCTCACATCTTCTTTAGGAAAAGGGAAGGTGGCCACCTCGTAAAAGCTGCGTTGCATCTTTTTTGCCTCTGCAGTGGTCTGCCATTCCTGGAATAAAGATCCGTATCCTCGCGAATAGATTAGCTTACCTGATTCCCTGTCATAAATTTCGTAACGGAGGTTGCCGTAATGGAAGGGGTCAACAAGGTTCTCAAGCGAGCCTCCGTAAAAGGGCTCTTCTTTCATGCCAAGAGGATAGGCGTTTATTGTTTCATGATCGCCTGCAAGCATAAAATCAAACCTGAGGGTACGGTCGGTAAAGTAATCATCAAAGTTTACCTGCGCATTGGCAGAAAATGATATGATAAGAAAAACAATTATCAGTAGCTTTTTCATCTGTATAAATTTATTTCGTGAGCTCGCAAGCCCGGTTCATGGTCGTTTCATTTTATATGATTCTTATTTAATTATAGAAGCTATACGCTTATCAAGTGCTTCCTGGTCAAGGGTAAATGATGCCAGTCCAGCCAGGTTGAGCAGTGTGTCAGGTGCAATCTTCCCGGCATTTATCTTATCCAGCCATGTTGATCGTACGGGTATCTTGCCCTCGTCACTTATCTTCTGTTTCTCTTCAGTGCTCAGAGTGGGGAACATGTCTTCAAAGCCTTCATCGTGGAATATCTGCTCCAGGTCCGCCGGATCCTTTATCAGGGTATTTCCCAGCATTCTTGCCAGGTTTGACAGCCTGCTGTCAAGCTCCCAGAATTTGTTCATTCCTTCCTGCTCAGGCTTAATGTCCAGTCCGGGTTCATAATCTTCCTTAAGCCTTGATGTAAAGTTGCCGGAGAGTTCATTATGTCCTGATATTGCAACTTTCGGGGGCATGGTAAATACATCTGTTCCTGCCAGTGCCTCTAACTGGTCATGGTGCCTGATACTTGCCGCTATCAGTTTGGTTTTTGTATTTATGGAAGACCTGATTTCAGCTATATGTTTTTGTGTTTCAATCACGGTTTTCTCTCCTATACCTGTACCGTCGCCGATATTATTATCAGCCACATATGCACCTATACGGCCAAGGAAAACATTAAGATAATCAGGCCTGGCTATATTTGCGGCAAGCACGTTTTGCCTTGCGCTGAAACCCAGAGTGAAGTTTATCCTCACACCCTTATCCCTGAGCAGCCGGGCCCCTATCAGTCCGGATATGGTATGAGGCACTTTTATGATGAATTTATCTGGACAGATATCCCTGTACCTGAGTCCGTAGTTTACTATTGCATCCACATCATGAGCTGTTGCCGTATGCAGCTCAACGCTTACCAGTCCGCCAAACTTTTCAGTCAGTCTTAATCCGTGCCTGGCATTGAGGATAAAGGCTGTCTCCATTATCTGTTTTTCCCTGGGCAATGATCCCAGGAGTTCCTGTGTGCGTGAGATAAAGTCATCGTAGATACCTTTCTGGATCACCTTGTTTATGAGTGTGTTATTTGTTGTAAGTGCTTCCATATCCCCGCTCCAGATCTCAAGTGCTTCATCCATATCGCCGGTATCAAGCCATAATGTTGTGCCGCAGCTTTTAAGGGCTGTCCAGAAGCTGTCTGACGGTCTGTTTACAATTTCTTCGTTTATATCTTTCTGTATGTATTCCCTGATTTTTTTTTCCAGTGACATAGTATTTATTTTTTTATTTATTTGTTAATGATTTAAAGTCATCGCCTGTGGGGTACTGGAATATACGCAGCCCGAATTCCGGGACCACGGCCAGCAGGTGATCAAAAATATCCGCCTGTATGGATTCATAATTGGCCCATGCCTGGTCATTGCTGAATACATATATCTCAATGGGCAGACCTTTTTCTGAGGATTGTAATTGTCTGACCAGGAAAGTCATATCATTATGTATCTTGGGATGCTGCTGCAGGTATGCATTAATATATGCCCTGAAGGTACCTACATTTGTCATCCTTCTGCCGTTCACAAGCACCGTGTTGTCAATATTATGTTTTTTATTGAAATCCTCCATGTCTTTTTCCTTACTCTCGATATAATCTTTGAGTATCCTGATTTTTTTCAGCTTTTCTACCTGTTCAGGGTCAAGGAAGCCTATGCTTTTAATATCAATATACAGTGACCTTTTAATCCTTCGGCCTCCCGACTCTTCCATGCCCCTCCAGTTCTGGAATGATTCCTGTATAAGGGCATAGGTGGGCAGGGTGAGTATTGTCATGTCAAAATTCCGTACCTTAATGGTATTCAGAGTTATATCCATTACGGTTCCGTCTGCCCCCCTTGATGGAATCGTTATCCAGTCGCCAACCTTAACCATATCATTGGCTGATAGCTGTACACTGGCTACCAGTCCGAGTATGGTATCTTTAAAAACCAGTATTATCACGGCCGCCATGGCACCCAGACCGGCAAGCAGCTTACTGATATCCTTATCCGTTATAACGGATATCATTATTAAGCCGGCGACAAGCCCCACGAATATCTTCAGCAGTTGCACATATCCTTTAATATGCCTGTGCCTGGATATGGGCAGGGTAAGGTAGATATTATGCCATGCCGTAATAAAGGCAAAGAAAAAAAGCGTACCCGCAAGTACCATATAAAGGTAGGTGAGGGTGTGGACAAAATTCAGCCATCCCGGGTATGGCTCAAGGGCCCATCCGGCCATAAGGTAAATGATGATGGCCGGGGCAAAATGGGACAGCCGTGTAAAAACATGGTTATCAAAGAATATATCGTCCCATTTAAACTTTGTTCTCCTGACAATCCTGGCTATCACCTTATCAATGATGAACCTGGTAATAATAAATGACAGCCAGCTCAGTATGGCCACCAGAACGACAATTATTATTGTTTCCAGGAAAACAGACAGGGTCTTGCTCAGCCCCAGGTTGAGAAACATATCCCTCAGGAAAACAACAAGATCGAAATCACCAAACATGGTAAAGAAGGATTTTTAAGTTCAGCCCAAAATTAGACAATAATAATGAAAAGTACCTGATAATTATCAATCCGGTTTTCCCTGTTTTATTTTGATGCCTTCAGTGTAATCTCCCTTGTCTTACCCAGGTCTATAACGGCAGCTCCGCGTTCCGTTTTTATGCGTGCCGGCAGACTGTATGACGGTGCCTGTGCAGTCTCCGAGGGCTGCTCCACCCTGAGCCTGGCCTCTGTGGTATAATCGTTTGCCCTGTCAAGCCTTATTATTACATCACCGCTCTTTTCATCGAAAGAGACAGCTTCAAACCTGCCGGCATCAAGTGTCAGCCACAGCTTGGCGGGGGCAATAAAGACCCTTGACCTTGCTGCCGTAGTTGGTAAAAGGGATATCATTCCTTTGTCTTTCCTTAAATTGCCACCGAAGGTAACCCAGCCGTACTCATCATGATTATACAGGTAGCTGGAGCTGTTAACAGCATATCCAAAAAAGCCTGACCCGTAGTCGCCTGACAGGTGGTCTATCCTCAGTGTTGATGGATAGGCATGAAAGGCGGCGGGACCGAATCCTTCGGGTGTAATATTTGCCAGTGCACCCATCATGCCTGCATGTCCTACCCTCAGCAGGTAGAAATCACCGGGGTTATCGCGATACTCACTTAATACCGGTATAGCGTTCAGTGCCGATCCGTAATGATGAAGCTGCCTTTCAATGCGACTCAGCTTACCGGCGTACTGGAAATCCCAGTAACGGCGTGCGCTGCCGTTATATCCCCAGTGGGGCACTGCCGGCATATAGGCCAGTATGGCATTGAGGGTTACATCTGCTTTCTCCGGATAACCAAAATATTTGGACCATATATATACCTCTTCCTGTCCGGTTGAATCCCAGGGCATCTCGCTTCCGAAAGGGTATTTCAGCGATTCCCAGAGGTCTGCACGGCCCTTCATCTTATCTTCCAGCATTGCCGCCAGTTCATCCATCCCTTCACGCTGGAGGTCCAGCAGAATAAGGAAGAAGATGGTTCCTTCCATCTGTCCGAACTGAGCATAATGAGGAGCCTGGTCTACCATGGCTACAGCCGTATGGCATGCCTGCTCCAGGTACCATTCCCATGAGCCTTCCACAAGATTGTTATGGTTGCGTTTAAGCTGGTACATGACCCACCATGCAGATGCTACGTGGGGGTAGTTATATGAACGTCCGGTTGACCTTGCTTCCTCCGGTGACCATGCCGACCATCCGCCGTAATTAATATTATCGCTGTAGGTTCCCTCCGGCATATTATCAGGGTCATAGTAGAACATACTCTTTCTTACCCCGTATTTTTTCTCTCCCTCACTGTACTGTATTCCTCCCCACAGTGTATGGTTAACAAACTGCTGTATCTTTTCCAGTTCTCCGGCATCAGGCTGAATGAATTGTTTCATCATGGCAGCCAGCCATGAGCCTGCGCCTCCCTCATCGCTGAGACCGGCAATCCACGCCCTGGAGTCCTCTGTAACCTGCTGCATCTTTCCGTAGTCATAGCTTATAACCGACAGGTGACGGTCAAAAGGATCATCAGGGTCCTCGAACCATTGCTCATTGGTGAGAAAGGAACCCATATTCTTCACTATCTCTTCTTCCGGCTTAATCACCTTGTAATGTATGGTTTGTGTTGTACCGTCTTCATAGCTGACAGTAAGCCTGGCCCTTCCATGCTTTACAGGGGTGATATTATAGTTTTTCCATCCTCCCGGGCTAACTTCACCCTCTTCAAATGTCAATGCTCCGCCGGGATGTACGTCAAGTGAACGTATATCACTGCTGTAATTGAGCAGCAGTCTTGCTTCGATATCAGCCGGCAGTACATACCCCGGTAATCCTACCGCTACAGGACGCTTATGACTTATAAGGGTGGTTTCAATATCCCTGATAGTTGGTGAGAGAACAAAGCTGACACCGTATTCGCGTGATTCACCCGGGTTGAGGCGTACCGAGTGCGGGTGATTCCATTGCTCTGCCCCGCTCCATTCCTCATCAGCATATGCTTTTGACAGGGCCATCCATTCATAAAAGCCCTCGAAGGTTATGCCCCGTGGTGTGCGATCTTCCAGCAGGGGTTTATATGCTTCAAATGCAGTGTTTTTCCACGGCAGCACCAGCAGTACGGGTCCGTGTCCATGCAGGCGTGTCACCTGCAGGTAGCCTGCATCCTGACCAATATAAGGGTCATAGAATGAACATTCTGCATGAGCCTCATCCAGATTCTTACCCGCCAGTATATTATTAAATACCATGGGTATGCCCAGCGATCCTATCTCAAGAGGTTCATCTGTATTGTTCTCAATTCTGAAGCGTAGCAACAGGCCCTCGCCGTCCTTCTCCCAGTAACGTTCCACCTTAAGAGGTATATCATCGTTGAAAGTAGCAGTGATATCTGCAGCGGCGAGTATATCACCCGTTCCGGCTGCAGGCAGGGCCTTAACCGGCTGCCTGTCCGTGGCAGTGGAGTAGTGCTTCCATTCATCCTGCTCTATACTGCGCACCCTCAGGTTGATATCGCCCAGGTGGTACAGATTGTTGCCCTTGCGAACCTCCAGCCTGTCAGCCGGTGTAAAATCAAACTCGTCGTCACCTTTCGGCTGCAGTGCAGCAATGGTTTGCGATTCCTTTACCAGCTTGATATTGAAAGCCGGTGTGGCGGTTTCTATAAAGCCACCTTCAAGACCCAGTGTACCCTCTTCAGCGGCAAGACGCTCCCATGGCGACTGTGCTGTTATCAAAAGGGTATTTGTTACAGCAATTATTATAAGCAGCTGTAAACGCCTGCTGATTAACAATGTTATCCTTTTTTCCATTCGTCTGGATTTTTATAATTACTTGAATATATGCTCGTTTTGACTTAATCGTTTTTTTAATTTTCAGAAGTGTAATATATACATTTAAAATATTACTGCCAAATTTTTTTGTTGCAATCAGATTTATTGTCCGTAGTCAGTATCCCGGCAGTTTATTGCATCCTGCTTCAAGGGATTGCAGTAAAATCTGATCCCGGGTCATAGCAATCCCCCGGCAGTTTATTGCATCCTGCTTTTTGAAATCATATAAAGAAGTATTCCTGCGGCAACTGAAACATTCAGTGATTCAATGCTGCCTGTAAGTGGAA
>JAWLFR010000043.1:0-7233 GCA_041685495.1 Bacteroidales bacterium | reverse complement strand
CCCCGGCAGTTTATTGCATCCTGCTTTTTGAAATCATATAAAGAAGTATTCCTGCGGCAACTGAAACATTCAGTGATTCAATGCTGCCTGTAAGTGGAATGGAGAGTTCAATATCTGCCATGCTGAGTATTTCAGGAGATACGCCTCTGTCTTCGGAACCCATCACCAGCACCGCCGGTCCGCTGAGCTTATCAGTCCCGATCCTGGACTTTCCTTTTTCTGAGGCACAGATTATTTTCAGTCCTGATTCCTTAAGAAACTCAAGAGTTTTAGTTATGCTTTTTACCCTGGCCACCGGTATCTTATTCAGTGCTCCTGCTGATGTTTTTACCGCTTCTGCATTGACACGCGCGGCTCCTTTCTCAGGTATAATGATGCAGTCGGCCCCGAAGCACTCGGCACTGCGGGCTATAGCCCCGAAATTACGAACATCGGATATATTATTGAGCACTATAATCATGGGATCCCTTCCTGATTCATAGATGCCGGGCAGCAGTGTTGCTATATCATGATATTCAATAGCAGACAATAAAGCTATCACCCCCTGGTGGTTCTTGCGGGTTGTCCTGTTAAGCTTTTCCAGTGGCACCAGCTGGTAGGGTATGGAGTGTGTTTTCAGTTCCTCTACCAGCTCGGCGTACAGTGCTCCTTTCATCCCTTTCTTTATCAGCAGTCTGTCAATTGTCTTTCCTGATCTTATGGCTTCAAGTATTGGTCTTAATCCGTATATAAAATCCGTGTTATTCATTCGTTATAATATTTCTTTATAGTGAAACTGCTGCCCTGTGTTATTCATTTCTTTATTGAGGTCGATCCTGTTTATTCATTTCTTAAATTTTTCTTTATAGTGGAACCGCTTCACCGGGTTATTTTTTTCCAGCTCACTATATTCCTTCTGGATTATCAAGCCTGAATACTATCCCGGAGCGCCATGTGCGTATGGCCTGGTCCCAGTATGTTGTTACGCTCTCGCTCCTTATAAGTATATAATCATTGGTAGTAAAGGGATTATCCCTTTTATTGAAATTAAAGTACAGGTAGTCATCTTTAATATTGTACCTTATTCCCCAGCCCTGCTTAATTTGTTTTTTCAGGTAACCCCATCTTTCGCCTTCTGCTGTTTTATAGACCCTGTCGGGCGGACCATAAATAACATACATCATTCCCCTGTCTGTCCGCCAGCCCTCCTTATGTGAGGTGAAGAAAAAATTAGCATAAAGCACCCTGTTATAATATATCCTTATCAGTTCACGTGCCCTTTCTATATTACCTGTTATGTCAAGCCAGAACTCATCCAGTGCTACCTTCACCCTTTCACTGTTCCTCATCTCTTCCAGCTCGTCCTCATTAGTCAGGTAGATAAGTGGTTCTATCATTGTTTCCGGCTCGCTCATACCCGGATATTCCTGGCCAAAATTAAAGAAGGTATATCCCTCGGGTATGTTTTTATCCGGACTGCACATAAATATGCCCCGCCTGGGGAACATAATGGGAAGGGTGTCTGAGTATGCCAGTGAAACTATCTCTTCCGGTACGGTTTCAATGCTTTTTTCGGGCACCAGCATGGAGGGGGGTGCTGGAATATTTTCATCAGGCTCAAAATACTTAATGAACAGGCTGTCGGTATCATATCTGTATTGAAGGTTCACAAATTCATTAGGTCTGAGAACGGGATTAAAGAGGTGTATTTTATTGAAATGTCCGCGCACCCTGAAATTATTCCTGCTCAAAGCAGATGTTTTGTCAAAGGGTATGTGGGCCTGAACCCTGGTATTTCTTACAAGGTCCTTGATGAGCAGCTCAACCTCGTATTTTGAGCCTGCAGGTGCCTGCATTGGTATAGTGTAGGTGTACTGCCGGTTATTATTGTCTTTCCTGATGGTAATATTATTGAGGCCTGTATCAACCTTAACCCTGCCGGCCGACATATCATACAGGTTATATATTATTACCATTGCCGCCCTGGGCACTCCTTCGGGGTTTGCTTCACTGAAGAAAAGGTCATTGGAAAAGAACTTAACTGTCAGTTCCGACACTTCATCACTGGTATTATACACCTGGTATCTGGGATGTATGGGATTTTTAAGGGGGTTGTACAGGTATGACAGGTCACGCTTATCTGTTGACTCCATGACTGTGGCACATGATCCCAGCATAATAATTATAAGGAGCGTTAAAAATATATTACTGATCTTCCCCATAACTTGTGTTTGTTTGGTAAAAATAGCAAACTTTATTCTTTTTTCACCTTTTCCACCTTATCCTCAGCCTGCATAATTCACTGTGGTCATTATCCCTTATAACGGAATGGTCAAAAACATTTTCTTCTTTTTGTGCAGCAAGAACCCTGATCTCATCTCCCGGCAGTGATTCATGCAGGTAATTTATCTCTGCCGACTCAAATACGTTATGCAGCCTGTACTCCAGCGGATAGCTGTCGAGGGCCCATTTTATATAATGTACGTTATTAACGTGCATATTTACATCCAGGTCAGAGTATTTAACGGTGTACAGAGGAGAACGGTATGATATGTCTTTTATTCCCTGCAATTTACCAGGCACCCTGTCAAGAGCCCTGTTTTCACTGAACCTGCCATTCATCTTTTCCAGTATCCTGTCAGGCCGCAGGGGCCGCCGGCTTTCCCTGTTTACCATAAGCCAGCATGATGTGGCAGCACCGTATTTTTCCCCGTTCTTACCGCAGACCTCAAAATCGCGTAATGCAAATATCCCTTCCAGTCCGCGTGGCCATGTTTTTATTATTATCTCTTCTTCCCACCCGGGAATGGCTTCCATATGAACCAGTATCCTTGACAGCACCCAGAACATATTATTCCTCTCAAGGTCTTCTTTGCCAAAGCCCAGCACCGTTGCGTGTGCTGATGCTGCATCCTGCAGGTAGTTAAAGAGTCCGGGTATGCCCAGGCTGCCGGAGGCATCCGCTTCATAGCTGCTTACCCTGTATGGTCTTTCCCGGACGAGCTTATCCATTGGCTTCTGTTTTTTCTTTGAACCGTTTAGTTTATCACTGGCTTCTGTTCCTTTCTTTGAACTGTTCAGCTTATCCATTGGCTTCTGTTTTTTCCCTGAACCGTTCAATCTCCAGGGACAGTGATTCCCATATTTTCATTTCAGCCCTTATCATCTTATTAACCTTTTCGTACTCACCGAAAAAGTCGGGGTTGGATATGGCGCCGGGCTCTGAGTCCATTTTATTATCCATTTCCTCCTTTGCTTTCTCCATTTCCTCTATTTTTTTCTCTGTTACGGCCAGCTCTTTCCTTTTCTTTCTCAGTTTCTTCTCATCTTCCTTTTTCTGCAGGTACTGCATCTTATTACCGGAGATGTTACCGGTGCCTGAAGTATTTTGTTCATTATCCTTTCTTTCTATGGACCTCAGGTTTTCTATCTTTCTTTTCTTCAGGAAATCATATATGCCTCCGTTATATTCCTGTATCTTATTAGCCTTGAATTCATATATTTTATCTGCAAGATTATTGAGAAAATCCCTGTCATGCGATACAACAATTAATGTGCCATCATATTTCTGCAGAGCCTGTTTAAGCACGTCTCTTGACTGCATATCCAGGTGGTTTGTCGGCTCATCCAGTATCAGCAGGTTATATGGTTCAAGCAACAGTTTTATCAGGGCAAGCCTTGATCTTTCACCACCGGAAAGCACCCTTACCTTCTTATCTGTATCTTCTCCGCTGAAAAGGAAAGCTCCCAGTATATCCCTTATCTTCGTCCTTATCTCACCCCTGGCAATATTATCTATTGTCTGGAATACAGTGAGCGATTCATCCAGCAGCTGATCCTGGTTCTGGGCAAAATAGCCTATATTCAGCTTATGTCCCCTTTTAAGCTTTCCACTGTAGTCAAGTTCCCCCTTAATTATCCTGGCGAATGTGGTTTTTCCTTCACCGTTGCGGCCCACAAAAGCTACTTTCTCTTTCCTCTCCAGCATAAAGTCAATATCCCGCAGTACCTCGTTATCTCCGTAGCTCTTTGATAATCTTTCAGCCTCGATAACTATTGTACCTGACCGTGGTGCCGGGGCAAACCTGACGTTTATGCTTGAACTGTCCTCTTCATCAATCTCCACCCGATCCAGCTTCTCCAGTTTTTTTATTCTTGACTGTACCTGTACGGCCTTTGTGTTTTTATACCTGAATCTCTCAATGAATTTTTCATTATCCTGGATCATCTTGCGCTGGTTGGTATATGCAGCCATCTGCTGCTCCCTTCGTTCTTTCCGCAATTCGACATATTCAGAATAAGGAACTTTATAATCATATATCTTTCCCAGCGACAGTTCCACTGTGCGATTTGTTACATTATCAAGGAATGCCCGGTCGTGGGAGACCACAATTACTGCACCGGGATATGACTTAAGGTATGACTCCAGCCATTGCATTGAAACGATATCCAGGTGGTTGGTGGGCTCATCCAGCAGCAGAAGGGTGGGTTGTGCCAGTAGTATCTTGGCCAGCTCTATGCGCATTCTCCATCCTCCGCTTAAGATGCTGCTGGGTTTGCTGAATTGCTCACGCTCAAATCCCAGTCCCGTCAGTGCCTGCTCCGCCTCTGCAATATAACGGTCGCCTCCCTTCATGCTGTATTCCTGCTGAAGGTCTGTCAGTGAATTGCACAGGTTCATATATTCGTCTGAGTGATAGTCTTCCCGCCTTTCTATCTCACCGGTCACCTCGTCTATCTTCCTCTCCATCTCTTTTATATCACTGAAGGCCGTCAGTGTCTCTTCCATTATCGATCTCTTATCGCTCACCTTCATCTGCTGAGGCAGGTACCCGGTGCTTGCTCCTGATGATGTTGAGATACTGCCCCCGGCAGGCTTCATAATGCCATGTATTATCCTGAGAAGGGTGGTTTTGCCCGCGCCGTTCTTGCCAGTAAGTCCTATCCTGTCCCTGGGGTTAATAAGGAAAGAAATGCCGGAGAACAGCTCATTACCCCCGAAGGAAACACTTATATTGTCAACAGATATCATTGATTATCCCGTTCTTTTGATCTGCAAAGATAGTAAAGTAAATTTTCAGATACAGCCTCAGGTGATTTCCATCATCCCATTTTTCCGCTTAATTAAATATATTTGCACTATATTTAAAAGTCAAAGACAAATGCTTGTCATTAAATGAGTAAGGAAAGGGCTAGTTTCGATTCAGTGATTTTTGCCCAGGCAATGGATGAACATCTGGCCAGCCTGCGTTATGCCAGTATGATACAGAGGGCCCTGATGCCTGATACATCCTTCCTGTCAGGTATACTGAAAGATCACTTTATCATTTATCTCCCCAAGGACTATGTGAGCGGCGACTTTTATTATGCCTATCAGAATGCGGGGTATACTATTATTGCTGCGGGCGACTGCACAGGGCATGGTGTCCCGGGCGCATTATTATCCATACTCGGTATCAGCTTTTTAAATGAAATGTTACAGGCGAGGGTTGTGCCGCGTGCCAACAGGATACTCAACAGTATGAGGGAGAAGGTGATGGACGCACTTGATCAGAAAGGGCAGCAATATGAGCAGAAAGACAGTATTGACATAGCCCTCTGTGTTTATGAACCATTCAGGTCGGTACTGCAGTATGCCGGAGCCAACAGACCTCTTATAATGGTAAGTGACGGTAAGCTCAAAGAGATAAAACCCGATAAAATGCCTATTGGTGTGGCACCGCTTGAGGAGGTCTCTTTTACCAATCACAGGATAGAGGTAAAGGAAGGTGACCGTTTCTATATGTTTTCCGACGGCTTTCCGGATCAGTTCGGGGAAAAGACGAACAAGAAATTCAAGATAAAAAAATTCAGGGAAATGATTTTTTCCGCCTCCCAATGGAGCATGGATAAACAAAAGACACATATACAAAATACTTTTGAAGACTGGAAAGGCAAGGCCACGCAGGTGGATGATGTGCTTGTTATGGGTTTTGAAATCTAAATAACCATGAGATTAAAAGCTTTTAGAATAGAGAATTTCAGATCAATAGTTGATACAGGCATGCAGCCTGTCTCCCCTGATAATATAACCTGCCTGATAGGACAGAACGAGTCAGGCAAGACATCGGTGCTGGAAGGACTGAAAGTGTTCTCCTCGGGTGAGATATCGGAGGATGTGCTTAGATCTGACCTCTCCCTGCCCAGGGTGAGCTGCAGCTTTGAGATACCCCGGGGTTACCTTGATGACAAGCTGCGACAGGTGAACCCTGAGTTTGACCGTCTCGTCAGTTCATTAACACAATTGACATTTATACGATCATGGAAAGCCGACCTTAAATCACAGATGTATATAGGAGGTGAGTTGCATGATTATATGGTGGAGCAGGATGATAAGAGAAAAAATGGCTTGAAGGATATAGAAAAAAAGATCAATAAATTCCTTTCAGACCTGAAGGAAGCCAGGGAAAAAAACAGCTCATTAACGAGGAAAAAGACAGAGATAAAGGCAAAGATAGATGATCACCCTGCAAGAGCAGGTGGCAGGAGACTGTTCCGTAAAAAGAACACTGCATTAAAAGATGAAAGTGAAAATACACTTGAGGAGCTGGCAGATGATCTGGAAAAGACAGGGAAAGAGCTGGAGACAATAAAATTATTTTTTGATGAAAACAGGGTTATTATCTCTGCTGTTGAAGACTGGTTACATTCAGTAGTTGCACTGGAAGAGGTGAATGAAAGGCTTGATGAGGTATCCCGGAGGCTGGAGGAGAGGCACCAGACAATGACACTGTTATCAGGTCCGACCATTGCCGAGCTCTCGCGTGGCGAATGGCAGAAAGTGCTGGATGAGTATAAGGAAGCTGTTGAAAAGAGAGAGAGGCTGGTGGAGGAGCGGGATCTGAAACTGTTTTTATGCGGGTATATATATGAGGGCTTTGATGAGGAGACAGCAGGGCGGAAGCTGAGGGAGATAGAAAAGGAAAGAAAGCTTGAATACGGGGCAGGGGAACTGGGGGAGCTCCTGGCAGCTGACTGTCCGCATTTTGAGATATTTGAGGATTTTGGCAGCCTGCTGCCCAACAGGATAGACCTTGAGGATATAATAGCAGACAACCGTAATGTGGAAGGTTATAAGGCAGCACGCAACTTTCTTACTATTGCGCAACTGGACTATACATTCTTCCAGCAACCCTCGTCAAGGATACTGAAGCAGAAAATTGAAAACCTGAACTCCAGGCTTACACTTGACTTCCAGGATTTCTGGCAGCAGTA
>JAWLFR010000165.1:0-4256 GCA_041685495.1 Bacteroidales bacterium | reverse complement strand
AGGATGGCATTCATTATTGTTTCGCGCAGGAAGCGCGACTTATTCTTTATCCTGTAACGCTGGCAGTAGATATTCAGGGCCCTCATCTCCCGGCTGTTAAGCATCAGGGTCAGGCGCATGCTTCTCCTCAGTTTTTCCTCTTTTATCTTTAATCTTCTCAATACGGTTTTTTTAATAAACCCTTACAAAATTATTATAGTCCCTGTAAAATTATGATATAAACAGGTTTAGATATTATCTGCTATGAATACTTATTAACATAAATAAAACAGCCGGGCCGTACAGGCCTGGCTGTCTGCTCGTTATATATTTATAACTTATTATAATACCCCGCTTGCATTAAGATCGTCAAAGGCTTCCTTCAGGCGTTTAATAAAGGCCAGTTCGCCTTCCCTGAGCCATACCCTCGGGTCATAATACTTTTTATTAGGCTTATCTTCACCCTCGGGGTTACCTATCTGCGACTGCAGGTAGCCATTCTTGTCCTCAGAATACTTCCTCACTCCATCCCAGAAGGCCCACTGCATATCGGTATCAATATTCATTTTTACCGCACCGTACTCAATAGCCTCCTTTATAAGGTGCTTCTCCGAGCCGGAGCCGCCATGGAAAACAAAGTTAACGGGATTATGACCTGTCTTAAACTCTTTCTGTATATGGTCCTGGCTGTTCTTAAGGATAATGGGTGTCAGTTCCACATTACCCGGCTTATATACTCCGTGCACATTACCAAATGCCGCTGCCACGGTAAAATTCCTGCTTATCGCTGAAAGCTCTCTGTACGCATAAGCCACCTCTTCGGGTTGCGTATAAAGCTTTGAACTGTCAATATCTGTATTATCAACCCCGTCTTCCTCTCCGCCTGTCACACCCAGCTCTATCTCAAGGGTCATCCCTATCCTCTCCATACGCTCAAGGTACTCCTTGCATGTGGCAATATTTTGCTCAAGAGGCTCCTCTGAAAGGTCCAGCATATGTGAACTGAACAGGGGTTTTTCGTTCATCTCAAAAAACTCCTCTCCTGCCTCCAGAAGAGCATCAATCCAGGGTAATAATTTCCTGGCGGCATGGTCGGTATGCAGTATTACAGGAACACCGTAATATTCAGCTACATTATGCACGTGCAGGGCCCCTGATATGGCTCCTGCCACCGCACCCATATGATCTTCTTTGGGGAGGCCCTTACCCCCGAAAAAATGAGCGCCGCCGTTTGAGAATTGTATGATGACCGGCGAATTGACTTCGCGGGCTGTCTCAAGCACAGCATTAACCGAGTTGGTTCCTACAACATTCACTGCGGGAAGGGCAAAATTATTATCATTGGCATAGTCAAGCAAGCGTGTTACATCATTGCCATAAAGTACACCAGGTTCGAGATTTAAATCTTTTGTAGTCATATTTTTATATTTTTTTCATCTGCAGTACAAATATACGCAATTGATAATTTAATACTTAGAGATACAAAATTTAATTAACACAATAAGTTAAAGCTCCCGGAAATTAAAATTAAATACACAATAATATTTATCTTAGTGGCTTGAAAAGCAAACCTTTTACCATATCGGAATGAGAAAAATTGCATTATTGATTATTTTATCAGGATTATTCTTTAATATCATTGCTCAGGACAGATACTGGTCGCTCGAAGAATGCATAAACCATGCTGTTGATAATAATATCATGATCAAGCAGCAGGAGCTGCAGACCCAGATGCAGGAGAATACTCTTGAACAGTCGAAGCTCGGACTGCTGCCTTCGCTTAACGGAACAGCAACAAACAACTGGTCGTTCGGACGGGCACTGGACGAAACCACTTACCAGTTTACAGAAGAACAGAATGTCAGGTCCAACTCTTTTTATGCCAGTGCAGGCCTTACCCTCTTCAGTGGCCTTCAGAACTATAATACCATTGTCAGGAACAGGTATAATCTTGATGCCAGCTTTGAAGACCTGCAGAGCATAAAGGATGATATATCCCTGAATGTAGCCCTGGCCTACCTGCAGATACTGCTGAACAAAGAGCTGGTGATGGTCACGGAAAGTCAGCTGGAGACTACCAGGCAACAGATAGAAAAGACCGGCAAAATGGTCGATGCGGGCAGCCTGTCCAGGGGTAACCTGCTGGAGATACAGGCCCAGGCGGCAAAAGAGGAGCTGCAGCTTATCAATATGCAAAACCAGCTCGAGCTGTCATACCTTAATATTATCCAGCTGCTGGAGCTCGATTCCGTGGCCGGCTTTGAAATAATTGTACCGGAGCTTACCTTAAACGAAGCCGGGATGATCATTGAAAATGTAAAAGAGATCTATAATACTGCTGAAAACATAAGACCCGAGATAAGGAGTGCAGAGCTGAGGCTCAGGAGTGCTGAATATGAACTCAAAATAGCAAAGGGCGGCAGGAGTCCGAGGCTCAATATGAATACCACCTTCAACACCGGCTACTCTTCCATCAGGCAGCGGATACTGGGTGTTGACCCTGTTGAAGGAGTGCTGTACGGTGACTACCCATTCGCCGACCAGGTAAATGATAATGTAAGTTACGGCATAGGGATAACCCTCAGCATACCGGTATTCAACGGCTGGCAGGTAAACACGAATATCAGTAATTCCAGGATAAATATCGATAATAACAGGTTCGGCCTGGAGAATGCCAAAAAACAGTTATACAAGGATATACAGCAGGCATATGCCGATGCACAGGCAAGCCTTAAATCATATAATGCCAGCGAAAAAGCTGTTGAATCAATGCAGGAGTCGTTCAGGTATACAGAACAGAAGCTTAATGTAGGCATGATAACACCGGTGGAATATAATACAGCCAAAGCACAGCTGCTGAATGCTGAATCAGAGCTCGCCCGTTCAAAATATGAATATATCTTTAAGGTAAAAGTTCTCGATTTTTACAGGGGCTTACCTCTTAGGCTTGAGTAAAACCATAATATTCAAAACCAGATAATAAACTTAACCAGGCATAAAAAAATGAAGTCGAATAATCTGTTAAAGATACTTGTCATACTGGTAGCCGTCCTTATCATCTTTGCCATAATAGGAAAAAAGCAGGGCTGGTTCGGCAAGGAGCTGATGATAAAGGTGGCCGTGGAAAAAGCGGAGAAAAGAACCATAGTCGAAATGATAACTGCCAACGGAAAGATACAACCGGAGAAAGAGGTTAAAATCAGTCCCGATGTATCAGGCGAGATAGTACTGCTTAACATTAAGGAAGGTGACTACGTTAATGCCGGTGAGCTGTTGTTTAAGATAAAGCCTGATACGTATATGTCTATGCGCGACAGGGCCCGGGCCGCACTCGAATCGGCTAAAGCCAGGCTGACCCAGGCTAAGGCTCAGTTTATGCAGGCCGAACTGTCATATGAAAGAAACAAGCAGCTTTACGAGGAAAGGACCATCTCCGAATCTGAATTCGAACAGGCCCAGGCATCATACAGAGTGGCTGAGGCCGAGGTGCAGGCCGCCGAATTCTCTGTTAAGAGTGCCGAGGCATCACTTGACGAAGCCAGTGAGAACCTGACCAAAACAACCGTGTATGCTCCTATGAGCGGCACTATCTCATTGTTGCTGGTTGAACAGGGAGAGAGGGTTGTAGGTACGGAGATGATGAGCGGAACAGAGGTATTGAGGATAGCCGACCTGTCGAGGATGGAAGCACAGGTGGAGGTTAATGAGAATGACATTATAAAGGTCAGCCTGAATGATACAGCCATTATTGAGGTAGATGCTTACCTCGATCATAAATTCAAAGGTGTGGTTACCGAAATAGCCAACTCGGCAAAAACAACGGCTGCCTCATCCGACCAGGTAACCACATTCGACGTTAAGATATTTATACTGCCTGAAAGCTATAATGACCTGCCCGGCGAAACAGGGAAAAATCCCTTCAGGCCCGGACTGTCAGCCACCGTCGATATACAAACGGAAACAAGGGCTGGTATTACCACTGTACCGATACAGGCCGTAACAACCAGAACAGATACCACCGCTGCCGCATCCACACTGGCAGAGGAGGAAGTGCAAACAATAGTCTTCGCATCTGACGGTACCTATGCCCTGGCAAGGGAAGTGAAGACAGGCATACAGGATAACAGATATATCGAGATTATCACGGGCATAGAAGCAGGCACAGAGGTGGTTACAGCACCCTACAGCGCTATAAGCAAGAAGCTTGCCGACAGCACCCTTATTGAGATACTCCCCAGGGAAGATTTATTTGACATAGAAAACTGATGAGATACTTT
>JAWLFR010000164.1:0-4337 GCA_041685495.1 Bacteroidales bacterium | reverse complement strand
TATAAAACTATTCATGTACTGGGGCAATCACATCTTATACGAAAAGTATTCATATTACTATAATTATCCTTATGACGAGGAGACTGATAAATACACCACATGGATATCAGGTATAGGTCCGGGGTTCGAATTCACCTTCCTCGATAAAGTCAGCTTCAACCTGATGTTTGGTATTGCCACCTATGTTGAAAGGGATTTCATGCTTAATATGACTGCTGAAACCGGACTCTATTATAAGTTCTGACATAGCCGGGCACCCTGACAGCTAAAAATTAGGATTAAGGAAACGGTCGATAGCCCCTATTATATACTCGGTCCATCCCTCCGAGATATTCTTATAAGCCTCATCCGGTATATTCGTGTGTTCAACGCTTAGCAGCGTTCTGCCGTAATCTCTCACTAACACTATTACGGCAACAGACCTTTCTTCCTGCCCGCCAAAAAACCATTCCTGTGCTATCTTTTTGTTTTTCTCAAGCTCCAGTATCACACCCTCTATATCACCTTCCCAAAGCGAGAAGGGTTCTCCCGGCCTGTCTCCCATCACGGCCGGGTAACCCGACCATATTTCAATGGTAACCTTGTTGGTTAAGGCTGCATACACATCCTCCGCTTCCGCATTTATGGTGTAAGTCTTCTTAAATGTTTTCATACGCCTTATATTTATAGCAAGGCAGTCCTGCATTGACTCTCCCAGAAGCTCAGCTTTGAGGAACCTTTAGCCAGGCAGCTAATGCTCTCGCGTATTTCAAAAATACCAATTTAAAATTAAATTACGTCAAAGAGCCAGCCTTACATGATGTTTTTATAAAATCAAAATGTCATTTTGCTGAACACAGATAAAATTATTATAAAAGAATCAGTAGGTTTGCATTATTCATTAAAAAATTACAGTTATGACCAGAATGCTTATCGTATCCCTTACTCTGCTTATGATCTTTCCCATTGCAGCAGATGCTCAGAAAGATATACCGGAAGAGTTCACCATGGTTTATTATAATGCCGACAATTTTTTTGATATAAGCGATGATCCGGGCCGGGCGGACGATGATTACCTGCCGGGCGGAATAAAGGCATGGGACAGCAACAGGTATAAGGCAAAACTGAAGGCCGTGACGGAAAATTTAGCTATGGCAGGTGATGCGAGGCAACCGGAATTCATTGTCCTTTCAGGCATTGAAAATGAAAAGGTGGTAAATGATATTATATCAGGAAGAAGGTTGCGCAGGGCTGATTATACAGTGCATGTAACAGGCTCAGAAGGAATGAATACTGCTTTCCTGGTAAAAGAGGAGCTGATGGATGTTGACAGGACAGAGACAATAACTATCGACAGCACATTTTTAGGAAAAGGAGAAGATTTTAATTATAATATACTATATATCAACGGTGAAGTAAAAGGCCTGGGACGATGCCATTTCTTTATCAATGACTGGCCGGGCATAAAAAACAATACCAGGGCCCCTGAGAACCTGCGGATAGGCGCAGCCATAGCCCTGAGAAAAAAGACAGATGAAATATTCAATTTCGAGAGGGATGCCAGGATATTCATAATGGGCACCTTCTATGATGAACCGACCAACAGGAGCCTCTTGTCTGTACTCAATGCCAGTAATAAGAGGAAAAATTTCGATTACCGCGATCTCTACAACCTCTTCTATGACAGCCATAATATTGAGGGCAGGGGTACCGTATTAATTAACAACACCTGGCAGATGTGGGACCAGATAATAGTGTCACCATCATTGCTTAGCAACACCCGCGATTACCATATTGAGTTCAGCTCGGGAGGCATCTATATGCCGGATGAGGTGAGTGAGGACAGAAGCGTTTTAAGAAGTACGTACCAGGGAGATGAATACACAGGAGCGGTGTCAGCGCATCTGCCTGTCTTCTGTAAAATAAAAAAAAGGGAATTATAACTTATGAAATTCAAGCTTGTCTCCGATTATGTTCCGACGGGCGACCAGCCTGAAGCAATAAGGCAGCTTGTTGAAGGGCTGAAGAGAGAGACCCCGTACCAGACCCTGCTGGGTGTTACCGGCAGTGGCAAAACATTTACCATAGCCAATGTCATTGAACAGATTGACAGACCGGTACTTGTGCTCAGCCACAACAAAACACTGGCTGCACAGCTATATGGTGAGTTCAGGCAGTTCTTCCCCGATAATGCCGTTGAATATTTTGTGTCGTACTACGACTACTACCAGCCGGAAGCTTACCTGCCTGTAACCGACACCTATATCGAAAAAGACCTCTCAATAAATGATGAGATAGAGAAGCTGAGGCTTAGCACCACCTCGTCCCTGCTGTCTGGACGCCGGGATGTCATTGTTGTCTCCTCGGTCTCATGCCTCTACGGCATAGGCAACCCTGAAGATTTTCACAGCAATACCATACATATCAGGAAGGGCGACAGCCTGGCCAGGAATATTTTTCTGCGCAAACTAGTTGACAGTCTATATGCCAGGAATGAGATGGAATTTAAAAGAGGGACATTCAGGGTTAAAGGTGATACGGTGGATATTTTCCCGGCTTATGCCGATATAGCTCTGAGGGTGATATACTGGGGTGATGAGATTGAAGAAATAGAGCTGTTCGATCCCGTTTCGGGCGACAGCCTGGAAAGGCCGGAGGAGTATGTTATTTACCCGGCAAATATTTTCGTGACAACACGCCACAGGATAAACCAGGCCATACACCAGATACAGGAAGACATGATCAAACAGTCTGCCTATTACAGGGAGATAGGTAAGGGTCCCGAGGCACAGCGACTGGAACAGAGGGTGTCCTATGACCTTGAGATGATCAAGGAACTGGGTTACTGCAGTGGTATAGAAAACTACTCGCGCTATTTTGACGGACGTAAACCGGGCACTCGGCCTTTCTGCCTGCTTGATTATTTTCCCGATGATTTTATCACTGTCATAGATGAGAGCCACGTTAGCATGCCACAGATAAAGGCCATGTACGGGGGCGACCATTCAAGGAAACAGACCCTGGTGGACTATGGCTTCAGGCTGCCTGCGGCACTGGATAACAGGCCACTAAAGCTGGAGGAATTCGAATCCCTTTCCGGACAGACCATCTATGTCAGCGCCACACCGGCTGACTACGAGCTGGAGAAGAGCGAGGGCGTTTTTGTTGACCAGGTGATAAGGCCAACGGGACTCCTTGATCCGCCGGTGGAGGTAAGGCCGAGCAGGAACCAGGTGGACGACCTTATGAATGAGATAAAAGAGCGCACTGCCGCCGGTGAAAGGACACTGGTAACCACGCTGACAAAGAGGATGGCCGAGGAGCTGACCGCCTACCTGTCGAGATATAATATAAAATGCACCTACATACACTCGGATATTGACACCCTTGAAAGGGTTGAGATTCTGGAAGGACTGCGCGAGGGTAAATATGATGTACTGGTGGGTGTTAACCTTCTCAGGGAAGGACTCGACCTGCCTGAGGTATCACTTGTAGCTGTTATCGATGCCGACAAGGAAGGCTTCCTTAGGTCGGCGCGCTCACTGACACAGACGGCGGGACGCGCTGCCCGTAACCTTAATGGCAAGGTGATAATGTATGCCGACAGGATAACCGGCAGCATGCACATGACCATAGATGAGACCAACAGGCGGCGGGAGAAGCAGCTTAAATATAATAAGAAGATGGGAATTACGCCCACACAGATAATAAAAGCCACAGGCTCCGTCTTCAGGGAGCTGCATAAAAAGGGTGTTGAGCCAAAGGCCTATATTGAACCTCAGAAACCGGATATAGCAGCAGATCCGGTTGTCAGATATATGTCGCCCCAGGCCCTGGAGAAAGCCATCAAAAAAGCCCGCAAATCGATGGAAAAGGCAGCTGCGTCCCTCGATTTCATAGAGGCAGCACGCTTCCGCGACGAGGTGGCAGAGCTTGAAAACTTATTGCAAAAAAGAAAGTAATAACACCTTCCTGCTCGATGGCCGTAACTGATCAGGCAATACAAGCTTACTGTTTATTCAGCCGTAACTGATCAGGCAATACAAGCTTACTTTTCACTCAGCCATCGCTCAGCATCCATGGAAGCCATACATCCGCTGCCAGCCGCCGTCACCGCCTGACGGTAAATTGGATCCTGGACATCGCCACAGGCAAAAACACCGGGCACATTGGTTTTTGTGGTTCCCGGAAGGGTCTTTATATAACCTACATTATTGGTATCTATATAATCCTTAAACTCGTCAGAATTTGGATTATGACCTATTGCAAGGAAGAAACCGTCTATCTTTATCTTAACTGTTTCCTCGTTTTCCTCACCCTTATTCTTCACAAGCACAGCCCCTTCAACACCGTCCTTA
>JAWLFR010000163.1:0-4371 GCA_041685495.1 Bacteroidales bacterium | reverse complement strand
GTCCTCCGGTCTCGACGGCGACCAGGCATCCACTATTTTAGCCCACAGCACCCTGGCAGCCCTCATCCTGGCTATCTCCATAAAATAATTCGATCCTATGCCAAAGGTGAATCCCATGGAGCGGGCGGCCACACCCGGTTCAATGCCCCGTTCACTTAGCTGTGAAAGATACTCATTGCCCATGGCCATTGAATATGCCAGCTCCTGCACTATGCCTGACCCGGCATTGCCAAAGGCATCACCTTTTATGCTCAGCACCCTGAAGTTCTCAAGGTGCTCCGTACTTTTTACCAGGTCAGCGACATAATCAAGTCCGTCACTGACAGGCACACAAAGGCTGCCGTTAACCATTAACCTGCCCAGGGGGTCCGTTTCAATGGCACCCCTCAGAAGACCCGGTTTTATACCTTTATTTTTAATATATGTATCGAAAGCACTGAAAAGCTCCTTTACTTTTCCCTGCGGTAAAAAATTCAGCTCTATGCTTTCACAAAATATACCATCCAGCAAGGTTTCCATAAAGCCAGGGGTATAATCCACCTCAGCATCAAAAACAAAACCCAGTGAGTCTATTCCCCTGTTAAGTATATCCAGGGCCTTGCGGTTTGCGACCCCCGGATCTTCCACCGCTATATCCTGCCTTTTAAACCATACATTCCTTCCCGGGTAAACACCTCTCAGAAAAGGAAATTCACCAGGAGGGTTACTTATAAACGGCAGGGAAGCAATATCTTCCTCCCTGTAAAAAGGCTTAAGCTCAAAGCCTTCACCGGTCCTCCATATAAGTTTCCTGTCAAAATCCTGCCCTTTCAGGTCAGCCTTTATTTTGTTCATCCATTCCTCCGTTCTGACAGGAGGAAACTGATCAAACAGTCTTTCTTTTTTTGCCATGTCTCTTTTACTGATATTTAAAGTGCAAAGTTAATAGAAATTAAGATGATTAATCCATGCTTTTTGTCATGGTACAGGGTAAATCCACAGGCAGATCTTTCGGAGTTGTCTATTGACCTGTTTTTTGCGTGACTGACAACTGATTGTCCTTTACAAGGCAAATATGCAGTCTTTTTGCATTAGTTTTTGCGTGACTGACAACTGATTGTCCTTTACAAGGCAGACAGGCAGGTTTTTGACCTAGTCCTTACCAAATTCCATCAGGAAAGATTTTATGAAAGGGTTAAGATCACCATCCAGCACAGCCTGTACATTTCCTGTTTCGTGACCGGTCCGGAGGTCCTTAACCATCTTGTACGGCTGCAGCACGTATGAGCGTATCTGTGAGCCCCATTCTATTTTTTTCTTGGCCCCTTCTATCTTGCTCTGCTCTTCGAGCTGCTTTCTCAGCTCAAGCTCGTAGAGGTGCGACTTAAGTATACGCAGGGCATTCTCCTTGTTCTTCATCTGGGAACGTGTTTCCTGGTTCTCTATTACCAGTCCCGTTGGCTCATGCCGCAGCCTTACGGCTGTCTCTACCTTGTTCACATTCTGTCCGCCTGCACCGCTCGACCTGTAAGTCTCGAAACTTATGTCAGCGGGATTTATTTCTATATCAATTGTTGAGTCAATAACGGGAGATACAAAGACGGAGGCAAAGGTGGTCTGTCTTTTCCCCTG
This sequence comes from Bacteroidales bacterium, assembly GCA_041685495.1. Taxonomy (GTDB): domain Bacteria; phylum Bacteroidota; class Bacteroidia; order Bacteroidales; family VadinHA17; genus UBA9300. Next base: position 2,760 of record JAWLFR010000163.1, on the reverse strand, counting down.
GGCATTGAACGGTGATATACGCACCAGGCGGTGCACCCCGTTCTCACTTTTCAGGTAGCCGTAGGCGCGGTCACCTGTAAATTCAAGGGTAACAGATTTTATTCCAACCTCGTCACCGGGCTGAAAATCCAGCTCCCTCACCTTATAATCATTTTTTTCACCCCAGCGTATATACATACGCATAAGCATATCGGCCCAGTCATTGCTCTCTGTTCCCCCAGCACCTGCATTGATCTTAAGGTATGCACCCAGCTGATCCTCCTCTTTACGCAGCATATTTTTTACTTCCAGTTCTTCAACCAGCTCCAGGGCAGTTGCATACTTAGAGTCCAGCTCCTGCTCATCAGCCTCTCCCTCCTGGTAAAATTCATATATCACCATGAGGTCATCAATGGCGGTGTCCAGTTTATCCCATGATGAGATCCACGACTTCAACTCTGACAGCTTCTTCATCTGCTCCTCGGCAGCTGCCGGGTCATCCCAGAATCCCGGTTCCCCGGTTAATTTCTCATCTTCTTCTGCCTGTATCCTCTTATTATCGAGGTCAAAGATACCTCCTTAACGCATCCCGGCGTTCCTTAATCTCCCTTATCTGCTCTGTAGAAACCATAATTAAATATTTTACACAAAAGTAAGTCTTATCTGCAGCATTATGAATCTTTAATCACTATTTTTGTCCTCCAAAGTTAAACAAAATGAGTAATATTATCCGGCGCCTGATACCTGTTTCAAGGTATTTACTTGCTGTCTGGGTGCTTCTTATCATTGTGGCATCCTCGGTTCCGGGCATACCCACGCCAAAGATAGAGACAGCACGGTCAGAGATCCGGCTCGACTATATTATTCATTTTGTTGAGTACGGCGGACTGGCTTTCCTGGCTGTTCTTTCTTTTACCCCCCCTTCATTGTCTGTAAGCCTGACAAGACTGGCTTATCTGAGTGGCGGACTGGTACTTTTTGCCCTTGCTGATGAGTTTCACCAGCTGCTTATACCCGGACGCACCTTCAATCCCGTTGATATTGCTTTTAATATTGGTGGTATCCTGGCAGGAGTTATAATTACTGCCATTATCATCAAAAGGCTTTAGCTGCTATATGTTATAGAAGCATATCCATGTTATCCCGGGGAAAAACCCTTAAATTTACTTATGTATTACTAACCATTAAGCCGAAGATATGAAATTTTTACGAGTTAACATACTGCTGATCATTGCTTTAACAGCGCTAGTTTTTACTGCCAGAGCACAGGACAATATAATAGAGATACCTGAAGCAAAGCTCTGTAAAGAGAAAAAAACCGCCCTGGATTACCTGGGACAGGAGAGTACCATCAACAGGTTCGGAAAGATATCCGATAAGATATGGGGATATGCAGAACTGGGCTTGCAGGAATTCAAGTCATCCGCCTTACTGAAAACCACCCTTGAAGAAGAAGGCTTTGAGATAGAAAGCAATGTGGCGGGCATGCCCACCTGTTTTATTGCCACCTGGGGTGAAGGCAAGCCTGTTATAGGCATACTGGGGGAATATGATGCCCTGCCCATGCTCTCACAGAAAGGAAGGGTTCCTGAACAGGATCCGGTCATAAAAGGGGCACCCGGACACGGCTGTGGACATAATATGATGGGTACGGCAGCTGTGGCATCGCTTATAGCCGTTAAGAAAAGCATGGAGGAGAATAATATAAAGGGGACTATTAAGTTTTTTGGTTCACCGGCCGAGGAGACAGTTATCAGTCGCCCCTACATGGTCAGGGCAGGTGTCTTTGATGATGTTGATGCTGTCATTGACAACCATGCATCAAGCAGGATGGGCACGGGCTACGGGGTCAGCGGCAATGCACTGATATCCGTTATCTTCACCTTCAGCGGCAAAACGGCCCACTCGGCGGGGGCACCCTGGGCCGGACGCAGTGCCCTTGATGCGGTTGAGATAATGAATATATCAACCAATTACCTGAGGGAGCACCTGCACTATACCCACAGGCTGCATTATATAGTGATGGAAGGGGGCGAAGCGCCCAATGTGGTGCCTGATAATGCCTCGGTATGGTATTATGTAAGGAACACGGATGAACGCATTGAGGATATGTACGAGAGGGTTGTTAACTGCGCCAGGGCTGCCGCACTGGCCACAGACACGGAGCTTGAGGAGATAAATGTACTCACGGGCATTCACCAGCGTCACTCAAACCGTGGCATGGCTGAAGCAATACAGTCAAATATCAATCTTATCGGAATGCCGGAATGGACGGAAGAAGAGCATGAGTTTGCCCGGACCCTGCAAAAGGAGCTGGGTGAAGAAGAAAAGGGCTTCCCGGAAGAAGCGGCACAGCTTAAAGAACCCTCAGGCATACAGGTGGGCGGGGGCTCATCAGATGTAGGCGAGGTAACGCTTGTAGCTCCTACCGCCACACTGCGTTTTCCCGGTGGTGTGCCGGGCATGATAGGACATCACTGGTCAGCCGTATCGGCTTATTATGGTTCCGCTGCATGGAAAGGCCTTAATACCGGTGCTAAGGTGATGGCAGCCACAGCTATTGACCTGCTTACCGATAAAGAGAAGCTGGAGAGCATAAAGGAAGAGTTTGAGGAATATTCAAAGGATCACCCCTATAAAAGCCTGCTGCCCGAAGATGCCGAACCCCCTCTTTACCTCAATAGAGAACTGATGGAGAAATACGGCCCCCTGATGGAGGGGAGGGAATGATCTTCCGGATCAGTATACTTTGAAACCTGAAAATGATCCGGTGCCTGATTC
>JAWLFR010000162.1:0-4422 GCA_041685495.1 Bacteroidales bacterium | reverse complement strand
CTCGCCATTGAACTGTCCGAGATATATGCCTGGTCAATAGACTTTTTTGGTTTGCAGAAAGGTGACAGTTTTAAAGTTATTTACGAAGAAGAATATATTGATACAATATCGAACGGGATCGGCCGTATAATTGCTGCCTCATTCAGCCATGCCGGATCGGAATTCCATGCCATCCCCCTTATCCAGGATGGTGAAGAAAGCTACTATGACCTTGAAGGTAACAGTTTGCGTAAAGCATTCCTTAAAGCCCCGCTCCGGTTTTCGCGTATCAGCAGCAGGTATTCAAACAGCCGCTTGCACCCCATACTACGCATCAGGAGACCTCATCACGGGGTTGATTATGCAGCGCCCACCGGCACCCCTGTTCTTGCTATAGGTGACGGAAGGATAATAATGAGAGAATATCAGAGCGGGGGTGGACGTATAGTAAAAATAAGACATAACAGCATATACACAACAGCATATATGCATCTGAGTGGCTATGGAAAAGGAATTGCCGTTGGAAAATATGTTAAACAGGGTGATATCATAGGCTATGTGGGAAGCACAGGACTGTCTACAGGACCGCACCTGGATTTCAGATTTTATAAAAACGGCCAGGCCGTTGATCCCCTGAAAGTGGAAGCCCCGCCTGTCCTGCCCGTTTCTGAGGATAATATAGAAAAATTCGAAAAGGTAAGCAGGGTTATGTATGAAATGATAAACTCCTTTTAAGACTCTCTAAGGAGCTTCTCTATCACAGCGGGATAGTACCTGTGCTCAAGCTCATGAACCCTTGCGGCAAGTGATTCCGGACTGTCATCTGCTTTTACCTCGCAACGGGCCTGGAAAATTATATCCCCCTCATCATAATGCTCGTTAACATAATGTATGCTTATGCCGGATTCTTTTTCACCGTTCTCAATAACCGCCCTGTGCACTTTGCTGCCGTACATACCCTTGCCTCCGTAAGCAGGCAGCAGTGCAGGGTGTATATTCACTATGCGTCCGCGGTAATGACTGATTATTTCCCCGGGCACCAGCCATAAAAAACCGGCCAGGACAATAAAATCTATATCATTATCACGCAGCACTTTCAGCACTTTACCATTCCTGTAAAAATCATCGCGGTCGAAAACAAAAGTCGGAACCGATAGCTTCCTAGCTCTTTCTAAAACAAATGCATCAGCCTTATTTGACAGCAAAAGTTTCACTTTTGCCGTTTTACTGGTCGAAAAATATTCAATAAGCTTCTGTGCATTGGTCCCGGAGCCGGAGGCAAAAATCGCTATATTCTTCATTATCTGGTCTTTATCTATACACCTCCTGTTATATTGCCAGGCAAGAAAATCATGCTTATTGTTTTGATTATCAATAGTGTATATTATATATTTAATAAATATTTACTAATTTGTTTGAATAATAATGTACAAATATATTTCTTTGCAAGGTTTTAAAATTAATTATTATTAACCAAAATTTTAGATTATGTCTGATATTGCAGCAAAAGTAAAAGAGATCATCGTTGACAAGCTAGGAGTTGACGAATCAGAAGTAAGCCCCGAAGCAAGTTTTACAAACGACCTGGGAGCTGATTCTCTTGACACTGTTGAGCTTATCATGGAATTTGAGAAGGAATTCAATATTGGGATCCCTGATGATCAGGCAGAGAACATCAGCACAGTTGGTGAAGCCATTAAGTACATCGAGGAGAATGCAAAATAAGATTGCATAAACCAGTGAAATTCTAAAACATGAACAGGGTTGTAGTTACGGGCATCGGGGCCATAACCCCGATAGGCAGAAATATAAAGGAATACTGGGAAGGACTGAAATCCGGAACCAGTGGGTCTGACTGGATAACGCGTTTTGATGCAGAAAAATTCAAAACACGTTTTGCCTGCGAGGTAAAAGACTATAACCCGTCCGAATATTTTGAACGCAAAGAGGCCCGGAAACTGGATGTCTATGCACAATATGCAATTATTGCTGCCGCAGAAGCTATGGCTGACTCAGGTCTTGAAAAGGAGGAAATTGACAAAGACAGGGCAGGTGTTATCTGGGCTTCCGGAATTGGAGGAATAGATACATTTCTGAATGAAATTGCAGGGTTTGTTACGGGGGGCGGAGTTCCCCGTTTCAGCCCCTTCTTCATTCCTAAAATGATTTCGGATATTGCTGCTGGTCATATTTCCATTAAGTATGGTTTCCAGGGACCAAACTACGGTACGGTTTCGGCATGCGCATCTTCAACCAATGCTATTATAGACGCCTTTAACCTTATCAAGCTGGGTAAAGCCAATGTGTTTATCACCGGAGGATCTGAGGCCGCCATTAACGAAGCAGGGGTAGGTGGATTTAATGCCATGCAGGCTATGTCTACCAATAATGATGAGTATAAAACAGCTTCCAGACCAATGGATCTCAGCCGTGATGGTTTTGTGATGGGAGAAGGAGGTGGCTGCCTTATACTCGAAGATTATAATCATGCCATTGCCCGCGGAGCAAAAATATATGCCGAAATCACAGGAACCGGTATGACTGCAGACGCTCATCATATTACCGCCCCACATCCTGAAGGTGTAGGAGCATACAAGGTAATGAAGATAGCCCTGGAAGAGTCAGGTCTGAAAAAAGAAGACATCGATTACATTAATGTACACGGCACTGCAACACCCCTGGGCGATATATCCGAAACAAAGGCGATAGTTAAACTCTTCGGTGAGCATGCCTATAAAATGAATATCAGTGCCACCAAGTCAATGACCGGACACCTGCTCGGGGCCGCCGGCGCCATTGAGGCCATTGCATCAATACTGTCAATAAATAATGGTATTGTGCCGCCGACAATAAACCAGATAACCGCTGACCCGGATATTGATCCTGAACTCAATCTTACACCAAACAAGGCTGAGGAAAGAACAATAAAACATGCTATAAGCAATACATTTGGTTTTGGAGGCCATAACGCCTCAGTGGTTATTTCAAAGATCTGACAGATTCTGTGTTATTTAAGCCCAACATCAGTAACAATACATTAATTCCCGGCAAAAAACGCTTCCTGTCTTCACTTAGAAAAATACTTGGATACAGACCTTCCGGCAAAGTAATCTATGAGGAAGCTTTTATACACCGCTCAGCAACATATAAAATGCCGGATGGCAGTAGCATTAATAATGAGCGCCTTGAGTTTCTTGGCGATGCCATCCTTGATGCCGTCATCTCCGAATACCTGTATAAGTATTACCCGGGATCTGCCGAGGGGGAGCTGACAAAACTGAGGTCACGGCTCGCAAACAGGAATACTCTCAATAACATGGCCATGGCCCTGGGCATAGATAAGTTGTTATTGAGCAATATCGGAAACAGTCTGTCTTCAACAAATATTTTCGGAGATGCACTCGAGGCACTGATCGGTGCTGTTTTTATTGACAAGGGATACCGGAAGACCAGGAAATTTATTATCAGACACATTTTTAACGGCAATACTGAAATTACCAGCGTAATAAATACAGAAACCGATTATAAAAGCCAGATATTCGAGTGGGGACAAAAACTGCAAAAGCAGATAAGTTTCAATTATACTGAAGACTACGATTTTAATGAAAAAAAATACCTGTTCGCTACAGTGCTCCGGATCGATCATGAAGTATTTGGTGAAGGCACAGGCTCATCAAAAAAAGAAGCCGAGCAAAAAGCTTCATTGCAGGCTGTGAAGAAAATCAATAAAACAGGATTCATACGTTAATCCGGGATTTTTACTACCTTTATTTGACATTTGAATTATGAAATGAAATCGTCGGCAAGAAAGATCAGACATAAGCTTAGTGCTGGTAATGATGACTCAGACCGGTATATCGGCATCGTTTCCGCGGAAGCCGACTACAGGGTATCATTAATTATGAACAGGGAACTGGGACTCAAACTGAAAAACAGTAGTCCTGTTGTAAAATCCACTGATAAAAAGGAAACTCAATTCTCAAGGTTCACATCTGTTTCAGACTATAGTGATATTTCCTATGACCTTATAAGTAATAATTCAGACAGGGAGAAGCTGTTCAGCAAACTGCCTGCACTAGATTATATACTGATAATCAAAGGTGTTACAGACAATGATGCCAGGGATAGATTAATAAAGAAGATCAGGAATATAGGGGAAATAACAGCTGTTTTTGTGCTGGATAAGAATAAGCAACTGGAAAATTCAGTCTTACAAATAATACCCTGAAAATGGAAAACTTAAATCTTAACCTCTCAAAAAACGAATTTTCTAAAAGCAGGAAAATTCTGTTATGGGCAATAGGTCTCCTCTTTCTGAGCGGCACAATATGGAGTCTCTATCTCAAAATTTTTAAGCATGATACAACTGTCACAGCAGGATTGATAGTAGTTCTTTCTGCCATATCCGCGTTTATATTTTTCATAGCCTCACTGGCTTCCCTT
>JAWLFR010000161.1:0-4448 GCA_041685495.1 Bacteroidales bacterium | reverse complement strand
TGCTTGATATACCACTCAGCACCAGGCATGTATCTATCTCCGATTCAATGCCTGCAATAATATCAGTATCCATCCTGTCGCCTATTATTATTGACTCCTCCCTGCTGCAACCCAGACGCTTAAGAGCTATCCTCATCATCAGCGGGTTTGGTTTTCCCACAAAATAGGCACTTTTGCCTGTTGACAGCTCTATGGGGGCAATAAGTGCTTTTGTGGCCGGCACAATGCCGTTTTCGGCCGGACCGGTCATATCAGGGTTGGTACCGATAAGCTTGGCCCCTTTTAATACCAGGTTGATGGCTCTCTCTATCTTCTCGAAACTGTATGAGGCCGTCTCACCCACCACAACATAATCCGGGTTTACATTATTCATTGTATAGCCCACATTATACATGGCATTGATCAGTCCCGCCTCCCCTATAATATAAGCCGTGCCCCCGGGCTTCTGTGATGAAAGAAACTGTGCGGTGGCCAGGGCACTGGTGTAAAAAACATTCTTTGGCACATCAACACCCAGCCTCCCCAGTTTCTCCTTCAGCTCTGTCGGTGTCCGCTCACTTGAGTTGGTAAGGAAGAGAAATTTCTTTTTTTCCTTTTTAAGCCACTCCACAAACTCGCCTACCCCCGGCAGTAATCTGTTGCCATGATAGATAACCCCGTCCATATCTGATATGATGGCTTTCTTGTTTCGTATTTTCTCAATTATCTGACTGTGGCTCATCTTTTCTTAATTATTAATTATAAAATGCAAAGATACCGGACATTATCATCCACAAGGTTAAAAAATGATTAAATTTTTATATTAAGATAATTTAAGTCTGGGAATGATTAACCCGGACAAACATAATATCTGCATTATCTGGCACAAATAATAAAAAAATCTTAGTTTTGGTTCTTTAAGAAAAATTAAGATTATTTAACCTAAACCTCAATCAAATTGTTACAGACTATTGACTGGATGATAGTGGGCACCTTTTTCCTTATCGTTATCGGGATAGGATGGGTTGCATCCAGGACGGCGGGAAAGGATACCACCGAATTTTTCCTGGGTGGACGCGGCATGCCCTGGTGGCTTCTTGGTATCTCAATGGTGGCCTGCACCTTCTCAGCCGACACTCCCAACCTGGTAACAGGCATGGTGCGTGAAGACGGTGTGGCCAAAAACTGGGCATGGTGGGCTTTTCTCATTACAGGCATGGTAACTGTCTTTATCTACGCCAAGCTATGGAGAAGGTCGAATATCATGACCGACCTGGAATATTATGAGCTGCGATACAGCGGTAAGGCAGCATCCTTCCTGAGGGGCTTCCGTGCCCTCTACCTGGGTGTGCTTTTCAACACTCTCATCATGGGAACCGTTACCCTGGCAGCCATTAAGATAGGCGGTGTCATGCTCGGCATAAAGCCGTGGCAGGCTGTGGTTGGCGGCTCGGTGGTAGTTATGATATATGCCTCCCTGGGTGGACTGAAAGGGGTTATATGGGCTGACTTCTTCCAGTACAGCATTGCCATGTTCGGGGCGGTGCTGGCTGCTGTTGTTGCGGTACGCCAGCCCGAGGTCAACGGGCTGCAGAACCTGCTGTCCAACCCTGCCCTGCAGGAAAAGATAAAGGTGCTGCCCGACTTCAGCAATCCCTCCGTATGGGTTACCCTGCTGCTGATACCCATAGCGGTGCAGTGGTGGGCCGTATGGTACCCCGGGGCCGAACCGGGTGGCGGTGGCTATATAGCACAGCGTATGTTATCGGCCAAAAATGAAAAGAACGCCATAGGCGCCACACTGCTTTTTAACTTCGCTCATTATGCACTGCGACCATGGCCATGGATAATAGTTGCCCTGGCCTCCATAGTCATTTACCCTGACCTGCAGAGTATTCATGAACAGTTCCCGGATATCTCGGATACATACCTCAAGGATGATATTGCCTACCCGGTAATGCTCTCCAAGCTGGGTCCGGGCTGGCTGGGACTGGTAACAGCATCTATCATAGCCGCATATATGTCAACCATAGGCACACACCTTAACTGGGGTTCATCATATGTTGTACATGACTTCTACCGGCGCTTTGTAAAACCGGGGGCACCGGAGAAAGAGCTTGTTAAAGTGGGCAGGATAACAACGGTATCACTGATGGTAATAGCAGGCCTTATGGCCCTTTTCTTCCTCAATAATGCCACCCAGGCCTTCGATGTGCTGCTGCTCTCCGGGGCAGGCACAGGAGCCATCTACCTGCTGCGCTGGTTCTGGTGGAGGATCAATGCCTGGACAGAGATAGCGGCCATGATAGCGGCCACATTATCAGCGGTAATACTCGTTTTTTTCGTATCAGACAGCGCCATACAGTTCTGGGTGCTCGACGGCTTCACATCCAAACTGCTTATAGCCGTTCTCATTACCACCGTGGTATGGCTGGCAACAACATTTCTTACCGCCCCTGAGAGCAAGGAGACACTGAGGAAGTTTTACCGCATAACAAGGCCGGGCGGACCGGGATGGAGAAAGGTAGTGGAAGAGGCAAGGCTGGAAGATGATATTATTATTGACGACCGCGACTCAGGACGCACATGGGAGATGCCACTGCAGGTATTATGCGTCTTTATAGGCGCAGTATCGATCTACAGCGCCCTGTTCTCTATCGGCGGTTTTGTGTATGCCAAACCCGGACTGGGGGTACTGCTGGGACTGGTAGCCGTTGCAGGCACAATATTCCTTTTCAGGGCTTTTGATAAACTGAATGCTGATAAATAAAATAGCGCAATCCTATGCCAGAGAGCCGGTGGCTTAAAAGAATATATGAACGCTTCGACACTGAAGCCCCCTTCGTGGACGGCAGGACTTTCGGAACAGGTCATATACATGATACATACAAAATAGAAACGGCAGAAGGATATAATGATTATATACTGCAGAAGCTCAATAACAGGGTATTCCGTGATATACCCGGACTGCAAAATAATATTTACAGGGTAACTGAACATATAAGAAACAAACTGCTGGCGGAGGGTGAGCCTGATCCGGAAAGAAAATGCCTGACACTTATAAAAACAAAGGAAGGCAATACATGGCTGAGGGATGATAATAATGATAACTGGAGAATGTATGTATTTATCCCCGACCACCGCAGCTACGATGTGGTGCTTAATACAGACCAGGCCTTTGAAGGGGGCAGGGCAACGGGACGCTTCCAGTCGATACTGTCAGATCTGCCCGCACCTGCACTGAACGAGACAATACCCTTTTTTCATGATATTGAAAACAGGCTGGAGAAGTTTCACAGTGCCCTCGAGGAAGACCCTGCGGGCAGGGTTAAGAAGGTAAGGAACGGGATAGATTTTGTGCTCTCCAGGCAGGAAGAGATGAAGATGATTAAGCGACTGGGACGTGAGGGCAGCATACCCCTGAGGATCACCCATAATGACACCAAGTTCAATAATATACTGCTTGACAAAAATGACAGGGCACTGTGTATGATAGACCTTGACACCGTTATGCCGGGATATATACATTATGACTTTGGCGATTCAATACGCACTGTGGCCAATATGGCTGCGGAAGATGAGGAAGACCTGTCGCGTATCCGCATTAACATGGATATGTACGAGGCCTTTACAAAGGGCTACCTGGGACAGATGAATAATGTTATCACTAAAACCGAACTGGAAACGCTGCCCTCAGCACCATCGCTTATGGCCTTTATAATGGGTCTGAGGTTCCTTACCGACTATATCGAGGGCGATATATATTATAAGATCCACAGAGAAGATCATAATATCATCAGGTCGCGCGCCCAGTTCAGGCTTGTCGAAAACTTTGAAAAGCATGCAGAAAGAATGAGAACCGTCACCTTTAGCATCAGTGCCGGTGATCACTTATCATAGTTTATTACAAGTTACCGGAAGGACATATTATACTTTCATCTATTTATACCAGTGATCCTTCATCACGGTGATATCATGTTCTGTCACACTATCGCCTCCCAGCAACCTGATCTTATAGTTACCCGGACTCACACTGCCCATAACATAATCAAGGCTGCCAAAGCGCCGTATAAGGTCCTCCTCGCTGTAACCATAAGCCTTATACCTTTCCATCATCTGCTGCATCTGCTCTTTCTCCCTGTCCGTACGCGGACGTATAATCTTTGAATGGTTCCATACAAATTTATGGAGTCCGGGTTCCGCATCCACCTTCTGGCTGAAAATCACCCTTTCACCATCAATAACCTGTATCTCCGGATCCGCATCCGAGCCGTCAGTGTAATAATACACAGGTAATCCCGGCTCTTCGCTCTCACCCTCAAAATTACTGTATGCACTGTGTGAGCTGAGGCCTTCAACCCACATATGGCTGATACCAGGTTTAAAGAGCATCAGCTCCGATGACATCTTATCATCATCCAGCTGCGACAAAAATGATATATCGGCTATCCATAAGCTGCGACCGTGTG
>JAWLFR010000160.1:0-4466 GCA_041685495.1 Bacteroidales bacterium | reverse complement strand
GAGCTTATATCCACAAGAAATGTCTGGTCGTTAAAGTCGGCCAGGGTATAATTATCATAATAAGCAGTTGATGATGGCTGAACGCTTATTGGCACATTACCGCTTAACCTGTTATAACCTGCAAAGGCGGAGATATTTACCGGTAGCATTTTAAATGCTTTGATATGTTCTGATATGCTCTTCATAAATCCGCCTCCAATCATGCTTAACGATCCTTCATCAACAGGTGTATTGGGTATATACCTCAGTTTAATTTCAGAACCCAGGGGCAAGCCTATTCCTGCCTGCAGCATTGGTGACGGCACTGTTTTGAAGCCCGTGCCGCCGGGGGATTCAAAATTCACCAGTTCTATCTCCGTACCAGGCATGCCCGGTACTTCCTGCATAACATGAAGCTGTGGCCGCGGTGCATCTTTTGCCCCGGCTATGGTAGGTGCAATGCTGCCCCCCATGGGGTCCACCAGCTCAAGACGGGAAAAGTTCATTCCCGCCAGATCAAATTCCAGCGCATCATCAGGCACAAAGGCCGCACTTACACTCAGTGTAACATCAAAACCTCCGAATTTATGGGGTTTGGCTGTGTTATACCAGGCGGAATTAAACCCTGCCCCGAAGGCATTGGCAAAGGGTGAGATATACGCTTCCATAAGCTCCATCCCGTCATTAATGCCTGCTTTAAAAAAATCAGTTTCTACCTGTGCCCTGACATTATGCCCCGAAAGTAGCAATATTGCAACAGCAATAATGCTGATTTGTTTTCTGATATTCAGCTTCATATGATTAAATTTTATTCATTTTCTTTATGAGAACATTTCATTGGTTATGCTCTCTTTACAGCACGATTTCACTCAGCTAATGTAGAACTAATGTGGATAATATCAAAAAAGGGATAATAAATTAATATTACCCCTGAAAAAACCAGTAAAGCATTTCCTGCTGTGCTATTTCTCTTTTATAAAATCCTGGAATTTATCATATTCTATCTCTGTGGCGAATTTAAACAGCTGCCTGCCATCAAGCTCACCTGAGAGTCCGAGACATACAAGTGAATCGTTCTCCTTCAGTATTAACATAAAATCACTTACATAATCCTCGTTTTCAAGTATATATGCTGAAGCATATGTATTGCCGGAGTTTAAGGCCATAATATTTTCATATTCAAATTCACTCATTTTTCCGTTCAGCCTTTGCAGCATCTTATCCGTCTCACCGGGATCATTATTTTCCCGGCTGTAAACGAGGAGTTTAACAAAATTTATATCTCCGATCTCATCCTTTTCAATATCATTGCTGTCCATTCCTATCAGTCCCATAAACATAGCAGGCGGCAGTTTGACCATATAAACACCCCTTTCGCCTTCAAATTCACTGAACACATCTTCATTCTTTCGCTTATCGGAGCATGCAAGGCCTATTACTAAGATGGAAGCAAAGAGGCTGTATAGTATATATTTCATCTGTTTAAAAATTTAGTTTATTTGTTTTTGTGCTCACTAAGACCAAGCAAAACTTCGGGCTTGTCCCGGGGGGCTTTATGGTCGCTACGCCTGTCAATAGTTTACCTGGTTCTGTAGTTCCTTAATACCCATGGTTTTGCTTATACTGGAGATGTTTTGCATGTCCAGATCACCCTTAATGGAGATCAGGACATTCTGTCCCGGTCCGCCACCAATCATAAGCAGTTCCTCTATCCTTTTGCCTTTCTCCTTAACCATGAATTTCAGATCCTTGCCACTCTCTTTCACCACCATAAGCTCTTCATATCCTCCAAAATCAAGATCTTTCTCAAGCTCGCTGAAGAAGTTGAGTTTTTCATTGAGCTCATCATCTTCAACAGTAAGTATGCGTATGGTTTTCAGCTTTCTGATCACATCTTCCATCTCATCATCATCCAGTTCCACGCCGGCCATCATGCTGAACATCTTACTCGAGATAAAGACGGTTGTAATACCCTCTGTACCTGAATATTTGTCAAACATCACATCAATCGGATTTCTCTGGGCAAATGATGTGAGGGCGAGGCTGAAAACCAGAAATAAAAGGCTTACTCTTTTCATATATTTCATATTTGCGATTTTTATTATTTTAATTATCATCATCTCCTGTGCGCAGCAAACGTATGCCGGTATCCAGGTATTTTAATGTCTCAAGTTCATCCGCCACGGCCGACTGTGATTCGGGCAGCAGTTGCATTTTTGATTCTGTCTCGGCTATAACAGAAAGACCGGACATACTTTCCCTGCCTTTATTCAGGTTTGAAGAAACCCTGTAGAGCACTTCCCTGGTATGATCATAAGCCAGCTGGGGGTCATTGTAGGTATCTTCATACCGTGCTCCCCTGCTATTAAAGACAAACCAGAAGCTTATTATTACCAGTATACCTGCTGCGGCTGAAAGAGCACCATAAAGGAGGCGCTTGTTATGACCAATTCTCCTTTCTTTCTCTGAACCGTCTATTGCCTCAAGTATCCTGTCATTAAGGCCGGCAGGTGGTTCGGGAATATTTTCATCACCATATATGCCTGTAATAAGCATCCTGTCTTCAGAATACTGACTGGGAAGGTCTTCGCGCGACAACAGGTCAAGAAGCATTTTCTCTTCCTCCCCGGATGTGGCACCCCGGTAATATTTATCGAGCAGTTTATCAAGCAATGACCGGTTCATAATTTCTTTTTTTTAATTCTTCTCTTACCATTTTACGGGCTCTTGAGAGTTTTACTCTCAGGTTATTAATATCAATACCCAGTTTTTCTCTTATCTCTTCAAACTCATATCCGTCAATATCACGCATCTGTATCACCTCCCTGTAATTATCCGGCAGTGAATCGATAATGCCGGTTATAATTCTGAAACTCTCCCTGCCTTCAATATTATCCTCATATGTCATGTCACTGGTTCCGGTGTTATCAGTAATACTGTCCTCGAGGTATTCTTTCTTCCTCTTCCTGAGACAGTCAAGGCAATGATTACGTGTCACTGTCATTGCAAAGGCTTTTATATTGCTGTACCCTGATAATTTATCACGCATCTTCCAGAGTTTCAGAAAGACATCCTGGACCGCGTCTTCCGCTTCTTCACTGTTTGAGAGGAAGCGGAAGGCCAAACGGTACAGGTTCCGGCTCAGTGGTAATATGTCAGCTTCAAATTCTTTCCTGGTCATAATATATCAGTGGTAAAAACCAGGTCATAAAGTTAGTTAATAATTAGCTTATCTCAAGCCGAACACCGCATGGTCATCATTAACTGAATCCGACATTTCCTTAACCATCTTATCGGTCATCCTGCCTTTGATCTGTATAAGGGCATTATCATCGCCGCCGGCCACAAGCAGGAATTCTGTAAATACCTTTCCTTCTGCCTTAACCATTATCTTTACATCAGCATCGGCGGAATTTATCCTCACCATTTCTTCATATCCCCCCTTATCCAGTTCATCTATAATCAGCTCATAAAAATTACCGCTTTGTATATCATCATCTTCCTGTGCAAGTATGCGTATTGCGGTAAATTTATCAGAATGCTTCAGGAATTCATCATCGTCATCGAATTCTCCTATCATCTTCAGGAAACTGCCTGAAACGCTTACCGTAACGAAGCCATCCCTGCCCTGGTACTCATCGAATAACCTGTCTATTGAGCTCTGTGCACTGGCAGAAGCGACAAGTAAAAATAAAATCAGAGGTGTAATAATTCTTTTCATGGTCTTTTCATTTTAATTAAAAACTCTTTTCATACTGATGACGAAAAAAGTGATAAAACATTACAGACAACATAAACAAAAAGGGGTTACTAAAGTTGTTAAACACTGAAAATGAACATGATAGTGTTAGGAAGTTATTTAATGTGCGACTTATTATGGTGACGGGCCGGAGGATTTCATTCACTGCCAGGGAGTCGGCGTAAAAATCTTAACTTTCTGCAAGCGGGGAGCCCGGCTCCTTAAGCATCTCCCTGTAATAGGCATTATCAACCTGTTCCGGGATTATCCTCTGGAAGAAGGCAGTGAGCCTTCCCTCCCAGGTCATTATCTTGTTTCTCTTCTTTTTTACTATTCCCTTCAATATCCATTTTGCGACATGCTCAGGGGTCATCATCTTTTCTTCCTTGCGTGGCGACTCCCCCTGGGCAGCGCCATTACCGTTAAGAGCTGTCATACGTATATTTGTACGTGTAAATCCGGGGGCTATTATCATCACGTGCAGACCGGTTTTAAGGTTTTCTATCCTTACTGTCTCCAGGAATCCGTGCATTGCAAATTTTGATGCAGAGTATCCCGTGCGTCCGGGCAGTCCGTGAAAACCGGCAACAGAGGAAACACCCACTATTGACCCTTTCCTCTCCACTATATGCTTTAAGGCATACCTGGTACAATAGACAGCACCCCAGAAATTTACATCCATCACCCTTCTTATTACATCCAGATCCATATCAGAAAACCTTGCCCTCATGGATATACCGGCGTTATT
>JAWLFR010000042.1:0-18389 GCA_041685495.1 Bacteroidales bacterium | reverse complement strand
ACAAAATCTTCCTCATCATAGCCATTGGTGATAACGCTTATGTTTTTGTCCGGGTCCTTTAGTTTTTCCGCAAACAGGCTGGCAAGACTTTCACCTACGGTAATTATCTTATCGGCTTTATGAAGCACCTTTTTCTCTAATCTGCGGTCATATATCCTGGCCGGGAGGCTGCCGTAGAATTGTTTATAATAGTATATGTCAGTCCACGGATCACGCAGGTCGGCTATCCATTTAATGTCAGGGAAGAGGGATTTCAGTTTCAGCCCAATCAGTTGTGTTGAGTGTGGGGGACTGGTTGTTATAATATATTTGATATCCTCCTTGCTTATCAGTTCGGATGCCCTGCTTACGGCATACCTGTTCCATCCTTTGCGGGGGTCGGGGATAAAGAAATTTCCCCTGATAAAACGTGCGATCCTGTTTTTCAGATTGTTTTTCACCTTGACAGTTGATCCCGTGACAGCTGATCCCGTGACAGTTGATTTTGTCACAGCTGGTCCCGTAACCGTTGATCCCGCATCAGTTGATCCTGCAGTTTTCAGGGGTGGCAGACCGGGCCTGCCAAGCCTGAAATAATTCAGTGCTTTTGTTTTATAAACCCTCAACTCAGGTCGTATATCTTTTTCCAGGCTTTCATCAAAGGCAGGATATTCAGCATATTCCGGATCCACTGTCAGCACTATGGGCTCCCAGCCGTATTCAGGCAGATATTTGGCGAACTTGAGCCAGCGCTGCACGCCTGCCCCGCCACATGGGGGCCAGTAGTATGTTAAGATCAGTATTTTACGCCCGGATTTCATAATGTTTATGTGTCAGGCAATGTTTGGATGAGCGGTAAGATATTACTCGCTTTCAAGCTTTCTCAGGAAGCTGCTCATATCAACATGGCCGGCAATTATTTCCTTCAGCTTATCCACCTGCACCCTTTCCTGCTTCATGCTGTCGCGATACCTGATAGTGACAGTATTATCTTCAGAGGTCTGATGATCAACGGTAATACAGAAAGGTGTACCTATGGCGTCCTGGCGGCGATACCTTCTGCCTATTGAATCTTTTTCCTCATACTGGCAGTTGAAATAATACTTCAACTCATTCATTATCTTTCTTGATATCTCGGGAAGACCGTCTTTTTTGACAAGGGGAAGAACTGCCAGCTTGACCGGTGCCAGCACAGGAGGCAGCTTAAACACAACCCTGCTGTCTGTTGATCCGTCTTCTTTCTCCATCTCCTCCACTTTGTAGGCTGCTGATATTATCTGCAGGAATATCCTGTCGAGACCGAGTGATGTCTCAACCACATAGGGCACAAAGGACTCGTTGGTTTCGGGATTGAAATACTGCAGTTTCTTGCCGCTGAACTTCTGGTGCTGACCCAGGTCGAAGTCGGTCCGTGAATGTATACCTTCCACTTCCCTGAAGCCGAAAGGAAACTTAAACTCTATGTCTGTTGCAGCGGCAGCATAATGTGCCAGTTTATCATGATCATAGAAACGGTAATTCTCTTCCCCCAGGTCAAGCGCTTTATGCCATCTCATCCTTACTTTCTTCCAGTGTTCAAACCACTGTTCCTCCGTTCCGGGTTTAATAAAGAACTGCATCTCCATCTGTTCAAATTCCCTCATGCGGAAAATGAATTGCCGTGCCACTATCTCGTTCCTGAAGGCTTTACCTATCTGTGCTATGCCAAAGGGGAGCTTCATCCTGCCCGTCTTCTGAACATTGATATAATTAACGAATATACCCTGTGCTGTTTCCGGCCTGAGGTATATCTTCAGGGCAGTATCAGCGGTGGAGCCCATCTCTGTGGCAAACATAAGGTTAAACTGCCTTACATCCGTCCAGTTACGCGTACCGGATACCGGGCATGCTATCTCATAATCTAGTATTATCTGTTTAAGGTCGGCCAGGTCATTATCGTTCATAGCCCGTGCGAAGCGTTCGTTCAGTGTATCGATCTTTTCCTGGTTGGCTGTAACCCTCGGGTTTGTTTCCCTGAACATCTTCTCATCAAAGGTATCTCCGAAGCGTTTGCCGGCTTTCTCCACTTCCTTCTGTATCTTAGCTTCAAGCTTTTCAAGATATTCTTCAATAAGTGCATCCGCGCGGTATCTCTTTTTTGAGTCCTTATTATCAATCAGCGGATCATTAAAGGCATCCACATGACCTGATGCCTTCCATGTTTTTGGGTGCATAAAGATAGCTGAATCCAGTCCGACCACATTCTCATTAAGCAGTACCATGCTGTCCCACCAGTACTTCTTGATATTATTCTTCAGCTCAGCACCGTTCTGTCCATAATCATATACGGCACTCAACCCGTCATAAATCTCGCTCGACTGAAAAATAAAACCGTATTCCTTACAGTGTGCTATGAGGTTTTTGAACAGATCTTCTTTTGCCATTCTTTCTGTTTTTCAATATTTCAGGCAAAAGTAATCCAAATACTTTGCTTTTACAATTTGATTTTAAAGCTTGGCGGGATTCCCTATATTTGTATATCAAATCATTATTCCTTATTTATTATGCAATGGTAAGATTTACTGATTTTCTGGTTATAGGCTCCGGCATAGCGGGGTTGTCTTTTGCCCTGAGGGCTGCCGGAAAGGGCAGGGTTCTGCTTTTCTCCAAAGTTGATATTAACGAAACCAATACAGTGTATGCCCAGGGAGGGATAGCCTCGGTCATGTACCAGCCTGACAGTTTTGAAAAGCATGTACGGGACACGGTGTCGGCCGGACGTGGCTATTGTAATGAGGAGGTGGTGAGAATGGTGGTTTCTGAGGCTCCCGAAAGGATACAGGAGATGGTTGATATGGGTGTCAGTTTTGATCGTAACAGTGACGGCAGGTATGACCTTGCAAGGGAAGGGGGCCATACCGAGCACAGGATACTTCATCATAAGGATAATACAGGGGAGATAATACAGGAGACCCTGAGCAGGAAAGTGAGAGAACATCCCAATATAGAGATATATGAACATCATTTTGCTGTGGACATTATAACACAACATCACCTTGGTGAACGGGTAACAAGTGCAAGAAGTGATATAAAATGCTTTGGCGCTTATATTCTTGATACTCTCAGTAAGCAAGTAATAAAGGTATTGTCTAAGGTCACAATTCTGGCAACAGGGGGTATAGGTAATCTTTATCAGACAACAACCAACCCTGTTATTGCTACAGGCGATGGCATTGCAATGGTATCACGGGCTAAAGGGATAATAGAGAATATGGAATTCATACAGTTTCATCCCACCTCATTATATAACCCGGGATCAAGACCTTCTTTTCTTATAACAGAGGCCCTGAGAGGCTTCGGGGCGGTACTCAAAAACACTAAGGGGGAGGAGTTTATGGAACGTTATGATGAGAGGGGATCGCTGGCACCACGTGATATTGTTGCACGGGCCATCGATAACGAGATGAAGGTGAGGGGGGATGATTATGTTTACCTCGATTGTACACATCTTGATCCGGATGAACTGAGGGATAATTTCCCTAATATAACACGTGAATGCTTAAATCTGAATATTGATATACGAAAAGACCCTATCCCGGTTATTCCTGCAGCTCATTATCTGTGTGGTGGGATAAAGGTGGATATAAATGGTGAGAGCAGCATTAACAACCTATATGCAATAGGAGAGGCTTCATCAACAGGACTCCATGGAGCAAACAGGCTGGCCTCAAACTCACTTATGGAGGCTGTGGTATATGCTTACAGGGCAGCGGTTCACGCCTCGGACAAAATCGGGAAAACCGGGTATATGGAGTCTGTGCCGGACTGGGATATCGAGGGTACGAGTCATCCCGAAGAAATGGTACTTGTTACACAGAACTATAAGGAGGTGCAGGAGATAATGAGTAATTACGTAGGGATTGTAAGATCAGACCTGAGGCTTGAGCGTGCAAGGAAGAGGCTGGAGATCATCTTTAATGAAACGGAGGAATTATATAAAAAGTCTTCACTAAGCCGCCGGCTGTGTGAACTGCGTAACCTTATTAACGTAGGTTATTTGGTTATTAAGATGGCTAGCGACAGGCATGAGAGCCTTGGATTACATTACACTATTGATTACCCGGGGAGGGGAGAAAGCTCAGAATTTTAAGTATAAAGCAAACAGGGAATCGCCGGTAGAATAATTCAAAACCGGAAGCGGATCAGAGTATTAATAAAATTTTCATCTTATGTTTTTCGAATCGGCATTAAAGGGAAAAAACGCATTCTGGCGTTATCTTATAATGTTTGTGGTTGTGTTTGCCGCCACCAATACTATCGGGGCTCTGCCCCTGGTTATTGTAATAATAATCAAGGGAATGAATAACCCTGAGATGCTGGAGAGCGCCGGTGCTAATATCCTGGACCTGTCGGCATACGGCATTGATCCCAATACAGGATTGATACTGATGCTGTTCCCTTTCATTATCGGCATACTCACATTATATCTGTTGATGAAGCCTCTTCACGGCCGGCGGTTTATCAGCCTCTTCAACGGCGGTGGCAATGTAAGATGGAAAAAATTCTTTATGAGTGCTCTGGTATGGCTCCTTCTTATGGGCATATATCTTTTTTTCAGCATACTCAGTGACCCGGACAATTTCGAGCTTAACAATACATCAGCATCACTGATATGGCTGGCATTGATAGCTTTATTGCTTATCCCGTTTCAGACATCCTTCGAGGAGCTGCTCTTCAGGGGTTACCTTATGCAGGGCGCAGGGGCATGGTTCAGGAATAAGTGGATGCCCCTGATACTTACATCACTGCTATTTGGCCTGATGCATTCCTTTAACCCTGAGGTAAAGGATCTCGGGTTCTGGATGATGATGCCTCAATATGTAATATTCGGGCTTGTGTTTGGTATAATGACAGTGCTGGATGATGGAATTGAGCTGGCCATGGGGGCCCATGCCGCCAATAATCTTTTCCTGTCGGTCTTCGTCACCCAGGAATCATCAGCTCTGCAGACAGCTGCATTATATGAGCAACAGGAGGTTTATCCCTGGTCTGACTTTTTATCCCTGACTCTAATCTCCCTTGTCTTTTTAGCTGTTATGGGGATACTCAATAAATGGTGCTTTACCGGGATTTTTAAGATTAATAACAGGTCTTAGCGCAATTTTTTTCTGTTTCCGGTGTCAAAGAGGTATAGATACAGAAAACAGACTAAGTGAATATCTTAAATACTGATAATAAAGAGAAACAACTGATCAGTGCACTCATTGAAGGTGAAGACAGTGCTTACAGGCATATTATTGCTAAGTACAGGGAGCCGGTTGTAAGGTTGTGCAGGGGATTTACTGGATCAGCTGATGATGCCGAGGACCTGGCGCAGGATATATTCATCGAGGTCTTCCGTTCTATAGGAAGGTTTAAAGGCAGATCATCTCTTTCCACATGGATTTACCGTATTGCAGTCAATAAGTCAATCAATTTTGTCAGGGACAGGTCTAAACGGGACCATGATGATTATGCTTCGGCCGCTGAGATTGAAGGTGGGGATAATGGTCATTCAGCTGAGGGCCGCCTGGTGCAAAAAGATCATGCCACGGCATTACACAGGGCTCTGGATAGACTCCCGGAGTCACAGAGAACGGCTTTTGTACTGAGCAAATATGAAGATATGAGCTATAGTGAGATTGCCGGTATAATGAAAACAAGTGTCTCATCGGTTGAGTCCCTGCTTTACAGGTCAAAAAGGAATCTTCAGAAGCATCTGTATGATTATTACGAAAAAAACATGAAATAGAGCGCAAGTTTTAATATTCATTTGTGTCAAATTAACAGAAAGAACAAAAAAATGGATTGCAGCGAAATACATAAGGATCTGATCTTTTACATCGAGGGGAGTCTCGCTGAGGAAAAGAGAAAGTCAGTGGAAGAGCATCTGCTCAATTGTGAAGATTGCTCAGCCTTTGCTGATATGCTGAAGGCCAGCCTTGATACTATCGGCCGGGAAAAAATGGTAGATGAAGATACGGCTTTTGCTGACAGGGTGATAGGTGGGATGAAAAAGGAAGAGGCAAAGACAATTACCTTAGCAGGCATTCTGCGCTATGCAGCCGCCGCGGCAGTAATCATACTGGGGGTTTTTTCAGGTGTGAATATAGCAAAGGTGACCTCGGTGCCGTCTGAAAATGAGGTAAGTGAGTTCAGTGATGAGATTTATTACTTCAATGATATGCACCAGGAACCTATTGAGAGTTTCTTTCTGCTAAAATATGAGAATAATGAATAAGACAGCAATATATATAATAGTGATACTTTTCCTGCTGGTTACCAATGCTGCAACCATTATTACAACTGTCAGCATTAATAAGCGGGATAAGGAAGAGGATTCTGCTACCTCCGTGATAGAGCTTCCCAGGGATAACCGGGTCGGTTATTTTCATAACCAGATAGGATTGCGCGATGAACAGCGTCCCCTGTTTACTAAGTATAACAGGGAGTTCAATATTAAAGCCGGGGAGCTGTCGGAAAAGATGAGGGAATTGCGTCACCTAATGGTGGATGAGGTAGCCCTTGAGAATCCGGACACTGCATTGCTTAATGACATAGCCTCAGAATTCGGGGATCTGCATGAAGAGATGAAAAAGCTGACAATGGAATATTACTTTAACCTTAAATCGGTGGCAGACACCGTGCAAAAGGAGAGACTGCATTTTATGTTCAGGGATATGCTTGACCCTGACGGCAGGATATACGGCAGGGGCCGCGGAGGTGTGGGACGCCGCATGGGAAGAGGTGGCGGAAGGATACAACGAGACTTTAATAATTACTGATGTTTAATATAAATAAATTAATAAATAAGGAATCATGAAAAGCAAAATCAGATTTATCGCACTTACAGCAATACTGCTGCTTGCAGTTACATCGATAAGCAACGCGCAGTACGGACGGTTTAACAGGAACCAGCAGGCTCGTCAGCCTATGGCTTATTGTCTGGATATACCCGGACTCGATGAGCAGCAGAAAGAAAGGATAATGGAAGTGAACGAGGCCCATCGCAAGAAGCTGGATGAGCTGCGTCTCAAGAGGCAGTCAGCTGAAAGTTTCGAGGAGATGAACGAAATTGGTGCTGCTATGCTGTTGCAGCATAATGAGCATATAAAGCAGGTGAAAGCACTGCTTAATGAAGAGCAGAAGGAGTATTTAAATAATACATCTTTCGGCATGGGTCCGAGAGGACTGCGTAATGCACCTGCTTACGGCAGGGGTGCCGGCAGGGGAAATGGTAATTTTGCACCGGCAGGCAGGGGCGCTGCTGGTCGCGGAAGAGCTGCCACCCGCTTTGGCGGTCGGGGCATGGGTCCATGCGGAGCAGGTTATGGCCCCGGACGTGGTCGCTGGTAAGAGATAATATAAGTCATTAAATATTGAACTGGAGAGTCCGGGATTACCGGTCTTTCCAGTTTTTTCTTATAAACTCAAGGGTGTTTAATATCTCATCAACATCGGTGGTAGTCAGGAGCTTTAATCTTGTTTCCCTGAAATGAGGCAGTCCCTTGAAATAACTGGAGAGGTGCCTTCTCATCTCAAAGATAGCCCTGTTGCCTTCCTTGTATTCAATTGATTTTTTCAGATGGAGGGTGGCAAGGTCCACAATCTCATCAAGTGATGGGGGAGGCAGTGTTTCGCCGGTCTCAAGGTAATGCCTGATATCCCTGAAGATCCAGGGCCTGCCTACTGTTGCCCTTCCTATCATTATCCCATCCACACCGTACCTCTGAAAAGCATAATCAGCTCTTTCCGGACTGTCGATGTCGCCATTGCCAATAACAGGTATACTTATCCTGGGATTATTTTTTACTTCGGCTATAAGTCTCCAATCCGCATTACCCTTATACATCTGTGAGCGTGTCCTTCCGTGAATGGTGATGGCAGCAATACCAACATCCTGCAGCCTCTCTGCAATATTGACTATATTTTTATTGTCTTCATCCCATCCCAGACGTGTTTTGACCGTTACGGGCAGCTTTACTGCTTTAACAATTGCGTCCGTCATTTCAACCATAAGAGGAACATTCTTCATCATGCCTGATCCTGCCCCGCGCCTGGCTATCTTCTTTACCGGACAGCCGAAATTGATGTCTATCAGTTCAGGCCTGGCTGCCTCTGCTATCCTGGCCGCCTCAACCATCGATTCAATAATGTGCCCGTATATTTGTATGCCAATAGGTCTTTCGTTATCATTAATAGAGAGCTTCTTCAAGCTTTTTGCCCCATCCCTTATAAGACCGTCAGATGAAATAAACTCGGTATATACAAAGTCTGCCCCATAATGCTTGCATATACTCCTGAAGGAAGGATCAGTTACATCTTCCATAGGGGCAAGGAATAACGGCCTGTTGCCCAACTCTGTATTAGCTATTCTCACTACCTGGCGTTTATTTTAATGTAAATAATTATCTTCGGGACAAAAATAGTAAAATGCCAGTTTATCCGGAACTGATACCCTTAAGCTCTAAAAAGCCCTATCTACAGTTTACGGTTTCATTGCTGATAATACTTATATTTTCACTGGTCGGCCTGCTGCTTACAATGCTTACAGCATGGCTTATTTTCGGGATTGCTCCCGGGGAGATTAGCATTGGTGGACAGGAATATTCATTGAAGGAGATTAATTATTTTAAATATATCCAGGCTTTACAGCATATTTCCATTTTTCTGATCCCCTCGCTTATAATATCCTTTTTTATGAAAAGGGATATTGGCTCATACCTTGGGATAAACCGGTGGACGGGTGCTCTTGCAGCGGTATTGAGTATGCTATTCATTTTTTTTCTTATCCCCCTGACCAGTTACCTGGGATGGCTGAATACCGGCCTTGATCTGCCGGGATGGCTGGAAGGAATGGAAGAGTGGATGCTGGGTAAGGAAGAACAGGCGGGAAGGCTTACCAGTCTGCTGATAAATACCACAACCATTGGAGGTTTGATGGTAAACATGCTTATAATAGCTGTTATACCGGCTGTTGGTGAGGAATTTTTGTACCGGGGGGTTCTGCAAAAAATATTTTTGGCATGGTTCCGGTCAGGCCATCTGGCGGTGCTGCTGACAGCGTTTATTTTCAGTGCCACCCATCTGCAGTTTTACGGCTTCCTGCCAAGGTTTGTCCTGGGTCTTGCTTTCGGGTATATGTACCTGTGGTCGGGCAGCATATGGTTGCCCGTGCTGGCACATCTTGTGAATAATGCCATTCCTGTTTTCCTGTCTTACCTGCTGGGCTGGGAGAATATAAATAGTGCTGTTGATGAATTTTCAGCACAGGATGGATTGTTTGTCATTGTCCCGACGCTAATCGCTGCACTTATATTATTTAATATCAGACGTATCAGTCAGGGTAGCAGCCGGGGTTTTAATAACATGAGTACAGGTCGCGGCGGCAGCTAGTTTTCTTCAATCTTCTGCAGTTCGCTTTTTCTGAAAATATAAACGATACCGTAGGTTTCAGCTTTTGCTCTTTTATCTTCTTCAGCTAAGTCCGAAAATGTGCTTTCCACCTCATTCCATATCTTAACAATCAGTTCATCAGCCCGCTTCCTCAGCTCATTGATCTTCTCAGAATAATCACTGGTCTTTTTGTGCATGGTCTTCTGGAAATGATATGCATCAAGGAAATTTTCGAAGTGCACTTTAACAACGGCTATGGTAGGGTTGCTTATTGGCGTTCTGCCTGATTTTATCCTGGCAGCCTCCCCCTCAATGATCCTGTTACCCCAGTGTATGATATCCTTCTCGGAGCCGATAGCGGGTAATGAGGATTGCCCGTTGGTAAGTCCAAAAAAATCAGGTGTGTCAGGCCTTATATCCCTTCTCTGTACCGCCATGTTCATTACCCGCAGGAAATGATTAATGTACAATTTTGCCTTTTTTGTAATCTCCTGGTAATCCTTATTGCTTTCAACCTGTTTATTATAGGATTGCCTCTGAAGTTGGTAATTATGTATGAAAGTGGGTAAGAAAGCCTGAAGCCTGACGAATGTTTCAGGATTATAGGCCAGGTTAAAGGGAGGAAGTTCCTTACCTTTTTTAAGAGCCTGTTCCATGGCTCTTATACGTGCAGCATCTGTGTTTGGTAATCGGCGGTAGGGCATAATATCCGGAAAAATTGTAGACAAACTGTTAATAACTCATGCGAATATATAAAAACTGATCAGGAAAGCAATAGTATTCGCCGGTGATTTTCAACACTTTTTTTAAAAAGAATGATTATTGTCCTTTGATGCCTGAAAAAAATGGCAAAGCATAGTATATATGATTTAAAAAATTTGGTTGAACGTTTAAAGAACATTTTGGAATGCAGTATAATAGCAGTACTTTTATTATTATTTCAAATAACTAATTTTAAAATCAATAATATGTTTAAACCAGAGGTATACAAAAACAGGAGAGAATCCTTAAGAAAATCCATATCCGGCGGACTGGTACTCATACTGGGAAATGTTGATTCACCGATGAATTATGTTGCCAACCCGTATCATTTCCGTCAGGACAGTGACTTCCTTTATTTTTTCGGGCTGGACATACAGGGTCTTACAGGAGTGATGGATGTAGATAATGATAAGGACTATATATTTGGTGATGACTTTGATGTGGATGATGTAATCTGGATGGGGCCACAGCCAACGATAAAGCAGCAGGCAGCGGAAGCGGGGATAGAGAATACCGGAGCAGTAAGCAAGCTTGCCGGGATTATTGACGAAGCAAAATCTGCAGGACGAAAAATCCATTTCCTGCCACCATACAGGGGAGAGAACAAGATGACCCTGGGTGCCCTGCTGAGGGAGAATCCCTGCCAGATGAAGTCTTCTGCTTCGGAAGAGCTTATAAAGGCAGTAGTGGCCCTTCGTTCATACAAGGAGCCCCGGGAGGTAGAGGAGATAGAGAAAGCGGTGGATATAGCCTGGGATATGCATACAACGGCGATGAAGATGTGTAAGCCGGGTGTGAAGGAACAGGAAATATTCGGCACTATAGAAGGTATAGCGCTGGCAAAAGGTATGGGGCCTTCTTTTCCTATTATCCTGAGTATAAACGGACAGACCCTTCATAACCATGATCATGGTAACATTCTCCGCGAGGGAAGGATGATGGTTACAGATGCGGGAGCAGAAACCAATATGCATTATTCTTCCGATATAACACGCACCACACCTGTCGGCGGTAAATTTAATTCAAGGCAGAAAGAGATATATGAGATAGTGCTGGATGCAAATATGAAGGCCATACAGGATGCCGGTCCCGGCAAGTCTAATAAGGATCTGCATCTTGAGGCCTGCAGGGTCCTGGCCGCCGGCTTAAAAGATCTGGGCATAATGAAGGGAGATGTTGATGAAGCTGTTGCCCGGGGTGCTCATGCGCTGTTTATGCCGCACGGTCTGGGGCATATGATGGGACTGGATGTTCATGATATGGAAGGCCTGGGAGAGGATTATGTTGGTTATAATGACGAGGTGAAACGCAGCGATCAGTTTGGACTGGCATTCCTCAGGTTTGCTCTTCCTTTTAAGACCGGTCATGTGTTTACCATTGAGCCAGGTTGTTATTTCATACCTGAGCTGGTTGAGAAGTGGAAATCCGAGAAGATGCACACTGATTATATTAATTACGATAAGGTGGAGAAATACCTTGATTTCGGGGGTGTGCGGATAGAGGATGATGTCCTTATAACCGACAGCGGCCATAAGGTGCTGGGCAAGCATATACCCAAGTCAGTAAGTGAAATAGAAGATCTTTGCAGCTAGTTCCCTGAGCTGCGGGATTTTCACTGTTGCATGCTTGTGTGATGGGCAAGAGCCTGTCACTGTCACCTGCCTGAACCTTTACTGAGGGTTTTTAATAGCCCCTTATCTGCCGCGTCTTGCCGGTCCGGGGAAAACGGGCAGACTCTCATGGCCATCGGCATCAACACTTTGTATGGCAAAGAAATAATTATCCTTTGAATAAGGGAGGGTGACCTCCGTGTCCCTGACAAATATTTTCTTCTGCCACATAGATTGATATGTCTCCCGCATCAGTATATAATAACCTTCCGGTTCCTTGCCTTTGTCGGGCTTCTCCCATTGCAGGGTGGTGAAATTACTCATACCGGCCGTTACAATCCCGGCATTCACAGGCTGCCGCGGTGATGATGCCAGGTTAGCCAGAGTGGCAAGGTTAACACCTGCATTTTTGCGCACATACTCATAATCGACACCTTCCGGCAGGTCGCCATACATTATACCATCCCTTTCACCGGGTGTGGTATGTGTACGCTTATAATTCTCATTGAATTCGCATATTCTCACTGCGGTGAATCCCTTCCTGCAGAACGGTGTATGGTCGCCCCCACGACCGAACCTGTCATTCCGGTATATCAGTGTAACATCAAGCTGGTCAACATATCTCTCTCCCACCTCCTTGACATAGCGCGCCAGCTGCCTGGCACGGCCGTCATTCTCTGCTGCGGTATATGATCTGAGCCTTTCCATTTGCCCGGTCTCGTAAGCCGGAACCCCTTCGCTGAAAACCCTTACCCGCATATTGTCATTCAGCAGGGTGCCGCTTGACCCGCTGTTACCTATCATATCGTTATTCAGCATGGCAACTATATTCCAATCTTCCTTTTCAGCGATATCAGCCATAGCTGAGGCACCGTAGAGTCCGTGTTCCTCACCAGTCACCACCATGAATTTTATTGTGGCGGGGAACTCGTGATCTGACATGATCCTGACCAGTTCAAGTATTGCAGCCACGCCTGAGCCGTCATCGTTGGCCCCCGGGGCGAATGTTGTACTGTCGTAATTATCCTCAACCCTGCTGTCAAGGTGGGCGCTGATAATAAGTATCCTGTCGTCTTCAGGATCGGTACCTTTAAGCGTGCCCACCACATTCCTTAGTTCCGTCTCCTCACTTATCCTCTGGCCTTCGCCTCCAACATTGTATTTCACAAATTCAACAGAAAGGCGGCCATCTGATCGAGGCATATATTTTTCCATTTCCTGCTTCACCCAGTGCCATGATGCACCTATGCCTTTTTCAGGGTCATCCTGCACACTCAGGTTATGGCGTGTATGGAAGCTTACAAGCTTTTTTATATATGTTTCTATATTATTCCTGGATATCTGTTCCACCATATCGTTTATCACAGGGTCTCTTCTTACTATCTCCTGTGCTGCAACAGTTGATCCGCAGATAATAATTATCAGGGCAAGTAGAGTATAGCGTTTCATAAGCAGGTTTATTAATTTATCCCAAATATATCAAATACCTGCAACTGAATTCAATCATTAGAATAAAAAGGAAGCTATTTAAAATATTTTAACAAATTTTTGAATTACTGATAATATTATGTAATTTTTCCGTATGAGATCATGGAGATTACTTACCTGGCTTACGGTTTTCAGTGTTGCCATGGCTTTCATGGAGAGTTCTATTGTTATTTACCTCAGGGAGCTGCTTTATCCCGGCGGTTTTTCATTCCCACTGGCAGAGATGGATGGTTCACTGGCTATTACGGAGATATTAAGAGAGCTGTCCACTTTGATAATGCTTATGGCAGTGGCTTTTATAGCGGGCAAGAGTTTTTCCATGCGCTTTGCCTTGTTTATATATTGCTTTGCTGTCTGGGATATATTTTATTATGTTTTCCTTTTTCTTCTTATTGGCTGGCCTGGATCACTGCTTGAGTGGGACATTCTTTTTCTGCTGCCCCTGACGTGGACAGGCCCTGTTATCAGTCCCCTGATAATAACGGTACTGATGATAAGCCTGGCAATGATTATAGTATATAATTCAGACAGGGGTGTTGATACAGGCATTAAAAAGCGTGAATGGCTTATTCTGATAGCCGGAGCGCTGGTAGTGATAATGGCGTTTACATGGGATTACTCGGTCTATATACTGGAGGAATATTCCATAGCCGATCTCTGGAATCTGCCCCTTAAGGGATCACTTCTTGAATATGCATTCGGGTACATACCCCGGTGTTTCAACTGGGGCTTATTCACTGCGGGTGTTTTGATTATTGTTTATGCTATCCTTGCTCTTAGCTTAAGGTTCAGGTTCGGGAGGATGGAGCATCAGTAAGCTTTGTAATATTCCCTGTTCATCCGGGCGATATTTGTAAGCTTGATATCTTTCGGACATTCGGCTTCGCAGGCTCCGGTATTTGAGCAGTTACCAAAGCCTACCTCATCCATCATTGACACCATTGCCCTGACTCTGTTACGGGCTTCAATACGTCCCTGCGGGAGTAGCGCGAACTGTCGGACCTTGGCTGAAACAAAGAGCATGGCTGAGGCATTTTTACAGGCGGCCACGCAGGCTCCGCATCCTATGCATACAGCACTGTCGAAGGCAGCATCGGCATTTTTCTTTTTTACAGGAATAGCATGCGAATCGGGGGCTGAACCCACATTTGTGGAAATGAAGCCGCCGGCAACCTGTACTTTTTCAAATGAAGAGCGGTCAACTATCAGGTCTTTGATAACCGGGAAGGCCTTGGCCCTCCAGGGTTCAACCGTTATGGTCTCGCCTTCACTGAACACCCTCATTGAAAGGTGGCAGGTAGTGATGCCTTTTACCGGTCCGTGCGGGTGTCCGTTTATATACATGCCGCATGAGCCGCATATACCTTCACGGCAATCATGATCGTAGGCAACTGGGTTTTTTCCCTCTTTGATAAGCCTGGTGTTCAGGGCATCAAGCATCTCCAGAAATGACATTTCGGGTGAGGCATCGTCAAAATCGTAAAGCTGGAATGCTCCTTTACTCTGAGCATTCTCCTGGCGCCATATCTTTAGTTTAACGTTCATATGATGATCAGTTTGAATTCAATAAAAATTACAGATTATTTATAACTCCTTACTTTTACTTCTACTTCTTCGAATACCAGGTCTTCCTTGTGGAATTCCGGTTTTGCGGTATCGCCTGAATACTCCCAGGCAGCTACGAACTTATAGTTTTCATCATCCCTCATGGCTTCTCCCTCCGGTGTCTGGTACTCTTCCCTGAAGTGGGCTCCGCATGATTCCTTCCTGTTGAGGGCATCATTGATAAGCAGTTCTGCCTGCTCCAGGCTGTCGGCCACCCTTCCTGCTTTCTCCAGCTGCATATTCAGTTCATCACCTGTGCCGGGTACTACCAGGTCTGACCAGAACTCTTTTTTCAGTTCCTCCACCAGCTTAAAAGCTTTTTTAAGTCCTTCTTCATTTCTTGTCATACCGCAATGATCCCACATTATCTTACCCAGCCTTTTATGGAATGATGCTGCTGTCTGTTTGCCTTTGATGGAGAGCAGCTTTTCTATCCTTTCCTTCACATCTTTTTCTGCTTCTTCAAACTCTTTAATGTCTGTATCTATGCGGGCTGTGTGTATCTCATCTGCCAGGAAGTTTCCTATGGTGTAGGGCAGTATAAAATACCCGTCGCCGCAAGCTTGCATCAGCGAACTGGCACCCAGCCTGTTGGCTCCATGGTCTGAGAAGTTAGCCTCCCCTATGGCAAAAAGTCCGGGTACGGTTGTCATCAGTTCGTAATCGACCCAGAGACCTCCCATTGTGTAATGCCCTGCAGGATAAATCCTCATGGGCTGGCTGTACGGGTCCTCACCCGTGATTATACTATACAATTCAAAAAGGTTGCCGTATTTATTCTCAATAGCTTTTTTCCCCTGCTTATTAATAGCATCCCTGAAATCAAGAAAAACAGCCAGTCCTGTGTCTCCCACTCCATATCCTGCATCACATCTTTCCTTTGCCGCCCTTGAGGCCACATCCCTTGGCACCAGGTTGCCGAATGCCGGGTATCTTCTTTCAAGGTAATAGTCGCGTTCCTCATCAGGGATATCAGATGCTTTCCGTTTATCACCCTTCGCTTTAGGCACCCATATGCGTCCGTCGTTTCGAAGGGATTCCGACATAAGTGTCAGCTTGGACTGGTAATCATTGAGCTGGGGTATGCTGGTGGGATGGATCTGTACAAAACTGGGATTGGCAAACAGTGCTCCCTTTTTATGAGCCTTCCATGCTGCCGAAGCATTAGAGTGAACGGCAAGGGTTGACAGGTAATAGATAGTGCCGTAGCCGCCGGTGGCAAGCACCACGGCATGGGCAGAATGTCTCTCTAATTCTCCTGTAATAAGGTTCCTGGCTATTATACCCCTTGCTTTTCCTTCTACTACAACAAGCTCCAGCATCTCCCTGCGCGGGTACATCACCACAGTACCCTTATTGATCTGCCTGTTAAGGGATGAATAAGTTCCGAGCAGGCATTGCTGTCCGGTCTGTCCCTTGGCATAAAAGGTACGGGATACCTGCACTCCTCCAAATGATCGGTTATCGAGGTTGCCACCATAATCCCGTGCAAAAGGCACACCAATGGCAGTAAAATGGTCAATAACATCATTGCTCACCTCGGCTGCCCGGTAGACATTGGCTTCGCGCGCCCTGTAGTCGCCCCCCTTTATCATATCATAAAACAGCCGGTAAACGCTGTCGCCGTCATTTTTATAGTTCTTGGCAGCATTGATGCCGCCCTGTGCTGCAACTGAATGGGCCCTCCTGGGGGAATCCTGGAAACAGAAATTCTTAACATTATAGCCAAGCTCTCCAAGAGCTGAGGCAGCTGAAGCGCCTGCAAGTCCGGTTCCAACAACAATAACATCAAGTTTCTTTCTGTTGGCAGCATTAACAAGCTTAGCGGTATTTTTATATTTTGTCCATTTCTCAGTTAATGGTCCTTCCGGTATTTTTGAGTCCAATTTTGCCATTTTAATAGATTTTCTGATTTTTCTGATTATTTAAACAGCCAGATAATTAAGGGTATAGATGCAAATCCGGCGGGTATAAGGAATGCATAAAACACGGCCACAACATTAACAATGGGTGTCCATATCCTGTGGTTTAATCCAACTGTCTGGAATACCGATGAGAAGGCATGATAGAGATGAAAACCCAGGCCTATGAAACATATCCAGTAAAAAATAACATATCCTGGTATCGCAAACAGCTGGTAAGCCACTGAGTAGAAGTTTTCCGGGTCACCCTCAACAAGTCCTATTTTTATAAAATAGAAATTAATAAAGTGAATAATCAGGAATATGAAGATAGTGCCACCGGTCCATATCATAAACTTTGAAAAGAAAGATGTTTCGGCTTTGTTGCCTGATTTATACCTTGCAGGCCTTGCAAACCAGTTCTGTATCTGCACAATGATGCCATAGATGATATGTATTAATATTGCCAGCATCAGTATTATCTCAACCACCTTAATAAGTGCGAAGCTGGCCATAAAATGAGCAGCTGAATTAAATGGTTCAGGGTCAGGGTTCAATAACATAAAGTTTATTCCCAGGTGCACAGGCAGGAAGATCAGAAGAAACAATCCCGCCAGAGCCATAACAAATTTCTTCGATATGGACGAGGCGATTACTTTATTCATATGAAAAAAAGGTTTTTAGATTAACTTTGTACAATACTCACAAATATATCTAAATCTTTTTAGCGTACTAATAAAAAATGATAATATTCAAAATGTTTTTTAACAGTGATTTTATAAAATTGATAAACTGTAAAATATTTTAGTGTATATGATGAAGAGTGTAAGATACAGGGATGTAAGTATAGCTTATAATGATAAGGGAAGGGGTGATCTGTTGATATTGCTTCATGGATACCTGGAGTCATCGGAGGTGTGGGATGATTTTGTACCCGGACTGGCACAGAGGTACCGGGTGATTGCTATTGACCTGCCCGGTCATGGACAATCATCTGTCAGCGGCAATGAGCACAGCATGGAATTTATGGCCGATGCAGTTAAGGCTGTTATTGATCATGAGGACATTGGACGGTGTATGATGGTTGGCCATTCAATGGGTGGTTATGTCACCCTGGCTTTTATTGAAAAATATCCCTTATTTCTCCGTGCTTACTGTCTCTTTCATTCACATCCCTATGCAGATACGGATGAGATAATAGAGAACAGGAAGAGAGAGATTAAGATTGTGCAATCGGGTAAGAAAGATCTTATTTACCCGGTAAACATATCAAAGATGTTTGCGGATTTTAATACCGGCAGGTTCAGTGAAGAGCTGGAACGACATAAGGAGATAGCCTCGGCTATCCCTGCTGAGGGAATAATAGCAGTGCTTAACGGGATGATACACAGGCCTACAAGGCATGAGCTGCTGGAAAAGGGGGATATCCCATTACTGCTTATACTTGGAAGGTATGATAATTATATTTCTTTCGGAGAGATGAAAAACCGTATAGGGCTTCCTCAAAATGCAGAATTGCTGGTTCTTGAACGATCGGGACACCTGGGTTTTGTTGAAGAGAAAGAGAAATCTCAGGAAGCAATAATGGATTTTTACCGTCGACAGCCGGAGGCTGACTCCTGAGCAATCC
>JAWLFR010000159.1:0-4494 GCA_041685495.1 Bacteroidales bacterium | reverse complement strand
AAAACCGATTCCTTTCCAATGGGCATAGATTATGATAAATTTTATAATGCATCCCTGAAAAGCAGTCAAAAAACGGAAGAAGAAAGATCGGAAATAAGGAAGGAAATAGATGAGTACTTCAACCACCACCCGGAAAGTAAAATCATATTATCTGTTGACAGGCTCGATTATTCCAAGGGAATACCAAACCGGCTGATTGCATTTGATCATTTCTTAAGCAAATATCCGGAGTATCATTATAAGGTAACACTGGTCATGCTGGCCGTTCCCTCACGCAGCAATGTTGAACAGTACCAGATGATGAAAGATGAAATTGATCGACTGGTGGGTATCATTAACGGCCGTTACGGTTCCATTAACTGGGTGCCTGTACGTTACTTTTATCGTTCATTGCCACTTGAAAACCTTGTTGAACTTTACAGTGCTGCTGATATAGCCCTTGTAACACCTGTGAGAGACGGGATGAACCTGGTGGCAAAAGAATACCTTGCCACTAAAGTCAATGGATCGGGAGTTTTGATAATCAGCGAAATGACCGGGGCAGCAAAAGAGCTGAATGAAGCTATCCGGATAAACCCCAATGATAAGGATGAAATAGCCGGGGCCATAAAACAGGCAATAGAAATGCCTGCTGACGAACAGCTTGAAAGAAACCAGCTGATGCAGAAACGAATTAAGAGATATGATATAAGCCGCTGGGCTTCAGACTTTATAAAGAGTCTGGACAGGATGGTCGCCAGTCAGAAAGATTACCTGGCAAAAACTATAAGCCCTCATATAAGAGATATTATAAGCAGGGATTATAAACAATCAGACAGGAGGGTTTTCTTTGTTGACTTCAGCGGCACCATGATTAATCTTGAGGGCAATATAAATAAGAGAAAACCCAATGTAGAACTGCTGAACCTGCTGAGCGAAATAAACAGCCATGAAAAGACTGATATTGTTTTGCTGGCTGGAATGGAAAAAGAAAAATTAGCTGAGCTGTTCTCATCAGGTAATTATACACTCATAGCAGAACATGGACTCTGGATCAGGGAACCGGGTGGCGACTGGAAAAGAACAACAGATGAACAGTTGTCCAGTTACTGGAAAGATATAGTGAGGCCTATGATTAATACTTATACTGACCGTACACCTGCAAGTATGTTTATTGAGAAGAGTAATTCAATATCATGGCATTACAGGGATGCCGATCCTGACCTGGTGGCTGCCAGGGCTGCAGAAATGAAGGATGAACTCAGCAGCCTGGTAGCTAACATGAACCTGGAAGTTATTGAAGGAAACAAGGTGCTTGAAATAAAGAATACATCATTCAGCAAGGGAAAGGCTGCTGCAAAATATCTTCAAAGGCATAATTATGATTTTATTCTTGCCATAGGAGATGATTATATTGATGAAGATTTCTTCCATGAATTGCCGGATAAAACGATAACAATAAAAGCAGGCCTCAGCAAAACATTTGCCAAATATAACCTGAAGTCGTTTGAAGAAGCCTGTAATTTTTTAAATGAACTGGTGAAGGCCGGTGAAGATGAATAAATAAAGAAAACTACATCTCCCTGACATCTACGAAGCTGCCGCTTGCCATGCTGTCTGAACGATCAATTGCAGAGGCAACAATTCCGGCTGCCTCCAGGGGTCCGGGCATCTGGTCTGTACCCCTTGCCTGCTTCAGTTTTTTTATCACAGGATACTTATCCTCTTCCTCCAGACCGGAAATATATTCCTGCATGGATGTATCTATCAGTCCGGGTGCCAGTGCAAGAAAGTGGCTGTCCACATGCTCTTTTGAATAAAGGTCCATCATCATATTCAGTGTGGCCTTGGACAATGAATATACATTCCAGCCACGGGAGCCGTTTACTGAAGCTCCTGATGATATGGCCACAACCTTGTCTATTCTGTTCACGCTTTCGAACAAAGTATCAATCAACACTTTATTGGCCCATACATTGATATCCATGGCTGTTTTAATCTCGTCCAGACCGGTATCCCTGAGATCCTTTATCTCATTCAGTATCCCGGCATTGAGTATAACAAGATCCAGATTATTAATATCAGACAAAAAATGCGCTACCTTTTTGGGGGTATCTGTGAAATCAGTAAGATCCTGTGACAGGAAACTGAAATTATCAAAACCAGCCAGCTCATCATTGCTGCTCCTGCTGATACCATATACCCTGTGTCCCTCTTCAAGATAATAACGGCTAAGCCCGTAACCCAGCCCTCTGCTAGTCCCTGTAATAAGTATATTCATTACTTTAAATTTTATCATTATCTCAAATGTATTTATTATTACTGTCAAAGCAAAAAAACAGTCCTGCTATCTGTGAATTTATACTTTCAGATTTCTTCCCATCAACTGTCAAAGCAAAAAAAACAGTCCTGCTATTTGTGAAATAATACTATCGGAATCCTTCTCATCAGGGGTAAAACATTCCCAGTTGTAGAAAAAATCCCCGGTTTTTCATTTATCCCTCCGCTTAAACCGCTAATTAATAATTGGTATGGTTTTTTCGTAAGGTAATAACAGAAATAGTATTTAATTTAATAATTTGGAACTATTATGGAACTGAAAGAAAAAAAATGTGAACCCTGCGAGGGCAACGTTGAACCGTTTAACGATAAGGAGATAAACGAATTTATTAACAGGATTGAATCCGACTGGAAAGTTATAGAGCACAGGATGCTCAGAAAAAAATACCTCTTTGAGAATTTTAAGAGAGGTATGGCTTTTGTCCAGGAGGTGGCTAAACTGGCTGAGGAAGAGCAGCATCATCCTGATATTTACATTCATTATGATAATGTGGTGATTGAGCTAAGCACTCATAATATTGGCGGTTTATCAGAGAACGACTTTATTATGGCGTCTAAAATTGATAATATTTAATAATACGATGAGCATAATCAGGGAAAGCAGTGGTTTATACACTGACCATTATGAGCTGGCAATGGCACAGGGTTACTTCCTTTCGGGAAAAAAGGATACAAGGGTTAATTTTGACTATTTTTTCCGCAAGAACCCTTACGAAGGAGGATATGTTGTTTTTGCAGGACTGGCTAACCTGCTTGAAGTCCTGAAGGATTTCAGGTTCAGCGATGAAGACTGCCAGTATCTTGAATCCATAGGCTTCAGGGAGGAATTTATCAAGTACCTTCGTAAGTTCAGGTTCAGGGCTGATATTTTCTCCGTACGCGAAGGCGAGATTGTCTTCGCCAACGAGCCCCTGCTGAGGGTTGAAGGGAATATTATCGAGACCCAGCTTGTAGAGAGCCTCGTGCTCAACATCCTTAACTTCCAGTCGCTGATAGCCACCAAGGCAGCAAGGATACGCTACGCTGCAGGCAACAGGCTGCTGGTCGACTTCGGTATGCGTCGTGCACAGGGACTGGGAGCTATACACGCCAGCAGGGCAGCCATAATAGGAGGCTTTGATGCCAGCTCCAATGTATACAGCGCAAACAGGTACGGCTTTGAATCAACGGGCACCATGGCTCATTCATGGGTGCAGAGCTTCGACAGTGAGGCTGACTCTTTCAGGGAGTTTATGCTGTTCTATCCTGATTCGTCAATATTCCTTGTAGACACATATGACACCCTTAAGTATGGCGTTCCCAACGCCATCACGGTGGCAAAGGAAATGGAGGAAAACAATCATAAGCTTACAGGGATAAGGCTCGATAGCGGCGACCTGGCATGGCTTAGCAAGGAGTCGCGCCGAATGCTCGACAGCAAGGGGCTGCATTATGTTAAAATAATAGTGTCAAACCAGCTGGATGAGCATGTCATTAAAAGCCTTATCAGCCAGAAAGCCCCCATAGATGCTTTCGGTGTGGGTACAGCCCTTGTTACGGGCAAGGGCGACGGTGCCCTTGACGGTGTGTACAAGCTGACACAGGTGGGAGACAGTCCAAGCATGAAAGTATCGGAAAACATTAGCAAGACAACACTGCCAGGGATAAAGAAGATACACCGGTATGTAAACGGGGATGATAAGTTCTATGCTGACGGCATAGAGCTGGAAAACCGGGAGGCACCTGGTATGATATACCATCCTTTTCAGCCTGATAAGGAATGCGGGCTTAAAGATTATAAGCATAACAGCATTATTGAAAAGGTGATGGACAAAGGCAGTGTGCTTAATAAACAATCGCTTGATGAAATTGTAAAGTATTCAGGAAGAAGGCTGGCGAAGCTGCCGGAAGAGACCAAAAGGTTTGAAAATCCGCATGAATATAAGACAGGGATAGGTAAAGAGCTGATGTCCCTGCGCGACAGTTTAAAGAAAAAATTATGGAAGCACTAATAGTTGTAGAT
Source organism: Bacteroidales bacterium (assembly GCA_041685495.1). Classification (GTDB taxonomy): domain Bacteria; phylum Bacteroidota; class Bacteroidia; order Bacteroidales; family VadinHA17; genus UBA9300. Next base: position 173 of record JAWLFR010000159.1, on the reverse strand, counting down.
GTACAGAATGATTTTTGTCCGGGTGGAGCACTGCCCGCACCAAAAGCAAACGAGATAATACCGGTTATCAACCGGCTGATGGATAAGTTTGAAGTAATAGTGGCCTCACGTGATATTCATCCGCCGGAAAGCAAACACTTCGATAAGTGGCCACCCCATTGTGTTGCAGGCAC